>QENJ01000338.1 GCA_013374505.1 Candidatus Methanophagaceae archaeon | reverse complement strand
ATTCAACCCGTAAAAACTTAATAAACAGGACAGTAGCGTCCGTGTAAATCTGTGAAATCGGTGTCTATGATATTTATCAAAATGGGTAAACTATTTACGGGAGTTCCATAATGACGTTTAATACGCGCAGTAAGTGTCACAAGCACACCGAAATCCGCATGATGTTGTGCCTTCGCAACAACTCTCCGCCATTCCCCACACGCTTTTCCGCCGCATCACATTTTTTTATAACATGTCACTAAAAAAAATTGCACATATTCGATAAAAAACTAGATCCGTGCGAAACCTTTTTCAGTGCCTTTTCAACTATATAGCTTTACCAAACGATTGCAAAAAAAGGAGACGAAAAATGGAATATGAAAATGTGATAAACTTGAAAATAGAGGCAGAAGATGTAACGGGAATTATTGGTCCTGTCAGAGACGGGACTTATGGCTGCACTATTGACTCGGAGCGGTTTATGCTGGACATACTACTATCAATAGACGAGTTAGTGCGGGAATCAGCGGGAATTAAGATAGAAGAGGTAACGCAGCAAGCGGTAAATGGCAATATCGTGGTGGATCTCGCGATAGCGGCAGAAAAAAATGGTGATAGACTTGTACCGACCGGATCTTCTGAAAGATTAGACGCGGCGGAACGCTTAGTGCTGGACATACTACTATCAATAGACGACTTAGTTCACGAATCAGAGGGACTCCAGATACAGGACAGAATGCAGAAGAAGATACGAGGTAAAATCGTGGCTGGCGTACAAATAGTAGCAGAAGAGATAGAACCTGCAGAAGCGGTCTTCGAGGATGAGTTTATGGCGACAGACGTTATGCATGATCCTTTACTTGCGGGGTATGTATATTAGCACCAAAATTGATGCGCATATGCCCGTCACAACTTTTTAGCTTCTTGGGTCGAGAGGAGTCGTGCCGGAAAAACAGAACTGCTGCCTTCTGTGAGTTCTCAAAACGGTACCACAGGCAGATATAGCGCGTGTATTTGGGTGATGCAGGATTAATTGCAGATATGCATTTAGCCCTGCAAACTCATATCCGCATCGTTCTGTACTACGAACGAAAAGCTTTTATGTGAAGACCGCCTTCTCGTGTAAATAGGCCAGTACATGACGCCCAATAAGAATAAAGATGCAACTTATCTGTGGCATGAATCAAGAAGCACGTAAAACCGATATGGTAAGCACACGTGAGAATACACACAGCCATCCAGTTAGATTTTTTACCACTGTTATTAGCATCGCCCTTATTATTAGCCTATCCGTCTTTATTCCGGTAGCGAATGCACAGGAGGAGCAGACGAAGCGAGTGCTTGTGCTAAATTCGTATCATAAGGGCTTTCTTTGGACTGACAATATTGTAAAGGGAATTGAGTCGGTTTTAGGATCAGAAGAAAACGACATTGAGCTTAAGATAGAATATATGAATTCTAAAACCACAAAATATGATAGTCCGTACAAAGAGAAATTATATGAGTTGTATAAGTATAAGTACGGCAACCAAACATTTAATCTGATTATATCTTCTGATGATAATGCATTCAATTTTCTCCTTGAGTATCATGAAGATCTGTTCCCGGACACGCCGATTGTTTTTTGCGGAGTAAATAATCTTGAAGCACCTAATCTTGTGGATCCCAGTGTGTTTACGGGGATATTTGAGTGGGCTACCGAAGCTAAAGCCACACTTGATCAGGCATTTAAATTCCATCTGGAGACAAAAAAAGTTGTAATTATTGCAGATACCAGTCCTACCGGGATACAGAGTTTCAAGAATATACAGCGACAAATCAAAGGGTATAAAGATGTCGAGTTTATCCGTTTTGACGACAGTATGAGCATGTCCGAGATTAAGGATAATTTGAGTAAATTGAGTGAGGATACAATTGTTCTATATGCAACCTTCTTTCGAGACAGTACAGGCAGATACTTTTCAATACCGGAAGGAATTTCAGCCGTTACTTCCAGTAGTAACAGACCGGTATATACTATGAGATTACAGTATTTACCCTATAACGTTGTAGGCGGGAATATAATGGGTGGTGTTCTTCAAGGTGAGGTGGCAGCAGAGATTGCACTGCGTATCTTGAATGGTGAAAAGGTGGAAAATATACCTGTTGTTGAAATAAGTCCTACCCAATATATGTTCAATTATGAGCAACTGGAACGTTTTGGCATCAAGCTCTCTGATTTGCCCGAAGACAGTATTGTTATCAACAAACCCTACTCGTCCTATGAAGAGAACAAAGTGCTGATTTGGGCTATAATTGCTTTTTTAATCTTTCAAGCGTTGATCATCATCGCGCTTCTTGTGAATATGTCGAGGCGGAAGCGGGCTGAGGCAGTACTGCAAAAAGAGAGAGATAAGGCGCAACAGTATCTTGATGTTGCAGGGGTCCTGCTTATAGCTATTGATGCCGATCAGAAAATTATCCGTATAAACAGAAAGGGTTGTGAGATTTTAGGATACGAAAAAGAAGAGAAACTTATTGGCATCTCATACTATAATACTTTTATTCCGGAAAGATTACGAGATGAGGTGCTAAAGGGTTTTAAATTGTTGATGGCAGGAGAAGTTGAACCAGCCGAATGTTTTGAGAACCCTGTTTTGACTAAGAGTGGCGAAGAAAGAATTCTTGCATGGCATAATACTGTATTAAGAGATGAACAAGCTAAAATCTACGCTATCTTATGTTCGGGAGAGGACATCACCGAGCGGAAACGAGCGGAGGAGGATTTGAAGCGAACCGTAACAGACCTGGAGCGATCCAATGCCGAACTGGAGCAGTTTGCATATGTCGCATCGCACGATCTGCAAGAGCCCTTGCGTATGGTCGCGAGCTATGTGCAGTTGTTGGGGCGGCGTTACCAGGGCAAACTCGATCCCGATGCTGACGAGTTCATTGGTTATGCGGTGGACGGCGCGAATCGAATGCAAGCGCTGATAAATGACCTGTTAGCGTATTCGCGTGTGGGCACGCGTGGCAAGCCTTTCGAGCCGACCGACTGCGAAACTCTCCTTGAGCAGACACACTCTGACCTGAAAGTATCTATTGACGATAGCGGTGCAGTTATCACTCATGACGCCCTCCCGACTGTGATGGCGGATGGCTCGCAACTGGCTCAGGTGTTTCAGAACCTGATCGGTAACGCGATCAAGTTTAAGGGCGAGGAGCCGCCACGCATCCACATCGCAGCAGAGCATGGGGGGGCTGAATGGGTATTCTCAGTGGCTGATAACGGTATCGGGATCTCTCATGAATTCTT
>QENJ01000134.1 GCA_013374505.1 Candidatus Methanophagaceae archaeon | reverse complement strand
GGGTCTACGAGACGAAATCACACAGAATCTTGTTCCGTGTTTTGTCGAATTTTGGCTACAATTCCAAGAGTGTTTCAAGACTAAAACTCGTGATACTAGCGATTACGCATATAGCTACATGAGTGGGCTGTTACGAATGGAGGGAAAGCGCAATTTTACTAATATTGGGTTCAACACTGGAGTTCCTGAGCAGAATATGCAGCATTTTATGTCAAACTCGCCGTGGGATGCGTGGGCGGTAATAAAGCAGGTGCAAGCAGAAATTGCGGCCACGCCAGAGTTATGTGGTAATAGTGTGCTTATTCTGGACGAGAGCGCGGATGCTAAGGCGGGGGGAAAGAGTGCGGGATCCGGGCGGCAGTACAACGGACGGTTGGGAAAGGTAGATATGAGTCAAGTGGGTACCTTTCTGGCTTATGCCAACGAATCGGTGTGGACATGGGTGGACGGGGAATTGTATCTGCCCGAACATTGGTTTGCGCCCGATATGGCGGAGTTGCGCGAAAAACTAGTGATTCCGGCTGAGCGGGAGTTCGAGACGAAGATAGAACTCGGCTGGAAGATGATCCAGCGAACCCATGCTAACGGTCTTCCCTTCGAGGCAATTTGCTGCGATGACTTCTACGGGCAGTGCAGTGACTTCCGCGCGAAAATGGATGCCGCAGACTTTATTTATATGGTAGACGTACCACATGATACGCAAGTTTACCTGAAGCGACCCGTTGTGGGTGTGTCCGAAGCACAACCTGGTAGACAGGGTCGCAAACCGTCCCGGTCTCGTGTGTTATCGGCAGATAAAGCTCTGAAGGCGTCCGATGTGGCTCGCCTGGAAGATACGAACTGGGGCGGCGTTTTCGTGCGTAATACCGAACGTGGTGTGCTGAACAACGAATTTGCGGCACGGCGTGTCTGGACTATTCATGAGGGCAAAGCTGTTCAGGAATGGCTGGTGATACGGCGGGAAAGTGGTGGAAAATGCACGTATTCGATGAGTAACGCTCCTCCTAACACGCCCCACAAACGCCTTGCATGGCTAAAATGTCAGCGATACTTCGTGGAACGTGCCAACCAGGACGCGAAATCGGACCTGGGTTGGGATGAACTGGAAGCACAGAAGTATTTAGCGTGGATGCACCACCTGGCGTTGACCATTCTCGCCCTATGGTTCATTACGCAGACGAAAATCGAGTGGGCGGTACAGAACGCTCGCGACCCAGCTCTGTTGCAGCAGCTCGAGGTGGACGTGTTACCAGCGTTGTCCACGGCGAACGTACGAGCCCTGTTGCGTGCCGTCATGCCGCTATCACAGCTAACGCCTGCTGAAGCCCAAGTACAGATAGCAAAACATTTGGTCAATCGAACTCGGTCGCGTAAAAGTCGAATGAAAGGTAGACACAGAGGCCTTTGAGTGGGAAACGGCAATAAAGAGCTAGCAAATTAACGAATGGCCAAGGGAGGATAGCTTGAGCTATCGGTGGAGTTCTGTCAGACACCGCCTATTCTTATATTCTTTGCACAGTGAATGGCTATCTTGGATGCCCACGATGCCATGATTCCGTTCATGATGAGCTAGGATATGTGAAAAAAGGAATATTCTCTGGATTATAAGTATGTTATCGCACTGCCCTGGAAACACCTTTATTAAAATTGATACTAATCTGACATTGTCAAACTAATTGTTTTACCTTTTTAAACGTTACACTGTGACTCAAAAAGTTTAAACATCTATTGCAGGTCTAAAGCACATTCAATATCACATTCAGGGCCACACCAACCGCGACTGTAACAACAATCATCAATCCTGTTGCTTTTAGCATAGCCATAACGCCCAGCTCGCGGATCAAGACGACAAAAGTAGCAACGCACGGGAAATAAGTACACAAAATCACACATGAGATAGTCAATTGTTGCGGCGTCATACCCAGCGGCAATAAAATGCCTATTGCTATATCCTTCCTGAGGAATCCCATAATCAACGCAACAATAGCACCTTCTGGTAAACCAAACAATGTGGTGAGAATCGGCGCGAATACCGCGGAAAGAACGTCCATTAGTCCTGATATATACAGCAGATTCACTACAAGAACGCCTAATAACACGAATGGAACCGCTTCTGCTAAAAAACCGTACACTTTGGTCCATGTCTTTTTTAGTAAAGTGCGGGTGTCAGGTTTTCGGTAGGGTGGAACTTCCAATAATAATTCCGGGCTATCTCCCTTGACTAATTTCTTTAGCAGCAGCCCTATAAGAACGTATACCACAAACAGAGTTGCATATACAATTAATACCCATTTCAGTCCCTCTCTACCCAGAATGCCAAATATCATTGCCGACTGCGCCATACACGGAACTGCAATTGCCATAAGCGTGGCAGCAATGAACTGCTGCTTCTTTGTCTCCATCACACGAGTGGCTAATGCGCCCGGCACGTTGCAACCAAAGCCCAATATCGTGGGCACGATCGCCGAGCCGTGCAGGCCCAATTTGTGCAATCCCGTATCCACAAGAACCGCGAGTCGGGGTAGATAGCCCGTGTCTTCAAGCAGACTGAGCATGAAATAAAACGTGATTACAAATGGTAGGACCATGGCGAACGGTACGTATAATCCTGTAGTTAGCAGCCCGAAAGATTGCGTAAAGTCCAGAGATTCGCCCGTGGACTGCCCTATCAAAATATCATGTAACAGTCCCTCCGGCGCGAACGAATTTACTACGTCTATAATCCACGGTCCATAGTAATTATAGAAAAAAGGGTCCATCAGATGTTCAATTATCCAGTTCCCTATCACGATTATGAATATAAACATCAGCAGTATCACGATTATCGCAATGGGGATGCCCGTAATCGGCTTCACAGTAATATCTGCTATACGTTCCCGGATTGTGTGATGGCGATGATGCACCACTTGAACTTTACCAATGATTTCGCCCACTTTCGCCCATCGCTCGTCTTCGGACATTGGCTCAATCGTTTTGGATACTCGTGCATCACACAATTCAGATGCGAGTTCCTTTATCCCTTCACCCGAGATCGCACAAGTTGGGATAATAGCCACGTCAAGCAGCTCTTCCAATTTAGCCACGTCTATATCAACGCCAATGTGTTTCGACTCGTCCCACAAGTTCAAAGCCACGATAGTCGGCTTTTTACTGCCCAGGATTTCCAGTGTTAGGTAAAGATTCCGCTCTAAATGTGTGGCGTCTGCAACATTTATTACGACATCCGCTTCTTGAAGCATGGACTGAGCCACTTCTTCTGCTTTTGATGTGGGTT
>QENJ01000133.1 GCA_013374505.1 Candidatus Methanophagaceae archaeon | reverse complement strand
AGACGAACTCATCGACCTTGAGGATCTCCAGTCTATTCAGAATAGCTTCGCAAGAGCCGTTGGATTCTCTTCTGTGATATTTTCGGCTGAAGGCGAGCCTCTGACAAAGTTTACCAATCCGACCGGATTTTGCTCCCTGATCCAATCGACCGAGAAGGGAAAAGAGCGCTGCTTCCGGTCGTTTATGGAGATGAGCAAGAACGCGCTTGAGTCGGAAGAGCCGGAAATATGCTACTGCTTTGCACAAGGCGGGCATTTCGTTGCTCCGATCATGATCGATGGCAAGCACAAGGAAACGATGTTTGCGGGTCAGTTCATACCAGAAAGGTTCTCTCCTGAGCAACTCCAAAATCTCGAAAAGATAGCGCTTGAGATCGACCTTGACCCGGGGCTGCTTGTAAAAGAAGCAGAGAAAATGCGTGTGGTCAGAGAGGATGTGATTCGGAACTATTCGAGTCTGCTGTTTAAGTTCGTAGAGACCCTCGCAAGGAGATGCGCACAGGCAGCAGACCTGAGTCGGGTTAACGATGCGGCGCTTCAGGTAGCACACGATGGACTGGAAAAACGTGTGCAGGAACGCACCGCTGACCTGGCAGAGGCGAACAAGGGACTGGAGCAGGAAGTCGCCGAGCGAAAGCTCGCGGAGGAGGAACTGCGGGAAAGTGAAGAAAAATATCGAAATATCTATAACAACACCCAGGTTGGATTATATCGGTCGAGGTTAAGCGATGGTAAGATGTTAATGGTTAATAATCGGATGGCTGAGATGTTCGGTTATGATAGCCCGGAAGATACCGTTGCCGACTATGTAGCATCTAAACATTATGTAGATCCAACAGCAAGGGGAAAACTGCTGGACCTCCTGCGTGAACATGACAAGTTCACCAATTTTGAGGCACTTCTAATAAAACGCGATGGTTCGGAAATTTGGATTCAGTACTCCGGAAACTTGGTTCCTGAAAAGGGTTATTTCGAGGGAGTGGCAACAGACATCACCGAACGGAAGCGGATTGAGAAAGCGCTGAAGGATCGGGTCGAATTCAAGAAGATCGTCGCCTCCATATCAACGAGCTTCATCAACCTTGCACCGGATGAGATTGACATCGGGATAGAAGATGCACTCAGAAGCATCGGAGAGTTTTTGGGTGTTGATCGCAGCTATATCTTCCGGTTCTTCGACAGCGGAACGAAGATGGATAATACCCACGAGTGGTGCGCCGAGGGGATCGTGCCGCAAATCGAGAACTTAAAGGGGCTACAGACTGCGGACTTCCCGTGGTTGATGGAGAGGTTAAACCGGTTGGAGACCGTCCATATCCCAAGTGTCGGAGACCTTCCACTCGAGGCAGACGCTGAAAAAGAGATCCTGCAATCGCAGGACATCCGGTCTATAATTCTTGTTCCGATGGTCTATGGCAGGACTCTAATCGGATATTTCGGGTTCGATTCGGTGATGCAGAAGAAGCGATGGTCTGAAGAGAACATCGCACTGCTCAGGATAGTAGGCGAGATCTTTGTGAATGCACTGGAGTGCAAGCGTGTGATGGATGCGCTTCAGGAAAGCGAGAAAAAATATCGAACGCTTTATTATTCTTCCAAGGACGCCATAATGACGTTAACCCCTGAAAAGGGATTTTTAAGTGGAAACTCTGCTGCCGTAGAAATATTTGGCTGCAAGAATGAGAAAGATTTCATCTCACGAACCCCGCATGATTTATCTCCACCGTATCAACATGACGGGGCATTATCGTCTGAAAAAGCTAAACAGATGATGGCAATAGCGATGGAAAAAGGCTCGCATTTCTTTGAATGGACACACAAGCAGATGGATGGCAAGGAATTCCCCGCCACTGTTTTATTGACCAGGATGGAGTTGCAAGGCAGAAGGGTGTTACAGGCTACGGTTAGAGACATCACAGAGCGCAAAGCCGCTCAAAAGGGATTAGCCGAGGCCAATAAAAAGCTTCAAGAGGCGGTTAATCGTGCTAATCAACTGGCGGTGGAGGCCCAGGCAGCGAACATAGCCAAGAGTGATTTCCTGGCCAACATGAGCCATGAGATCCGGACGCCTATGAACGGCGTTATAGGCATGACGGGTCTGCTGTTAGATACGGAATTGACTTCGGAGCAACTCGAATATGCAAAGACCATTAAAAAGAGTGGGGATTCGCTGCTGGCGATCATCAACGATATCCTCGATTTTTCCAAGATAGAGGCCGGGAAGTTGGAATTGGAAACGCTTGATTTTGATCTTCGCATGACTCTTGAAGACATGACCGATGTGCTGGCGGTACACGCATATAAAAAAGGTCTGGAGATGGCCTGCCTGATAGAACCGGAGGTCCCTGCGTTGTTGCGGGGAGATCCGGGGCGACTCCGACAGATAATGACCAACCTGATCGGAAATGCGATTAAATTCACGGCACAAGGCGAGGTGGCCCTGCACGTGACCCTTGATAATGAGGATAACGGCATGGTTATGATCCGTTTTGTCGTGAAAGACACAGGCTGCGGGATACCCGCGGACAAACTCGATATTTTGTTTGATGCCTTTGCCCAGGCGGATTCCTCTACTACACGCAAATTCGGCGGAACCGGCCTGGGTCTGACTATTTCAAAGCAACTTTGTGAAATGATGGGCGGGCGGATGGGCGTGGAAAGCAAAGAGGGCAAAGGCTCCACGTTCTGGTTTACGGTCCGTCTAAAAAAGCAGCCTCCTGGCCGGGAAATGGAAATTACAACGCCGAATGATGTTTCGCTTAAGGGGCTGCGTATCCTTGCCATGGACGAGAATGCGACAAACCGCCGGGTGCTCGCAGGCATGCTATCGTCTTGGGAATGCCGGCACGAAGAGGTCGCGGATGCCAAGACCGTACTGGACAGGCTCAGGGCGGCCGCAACATCAGGAGACCCGTTTTGCATTGCCATTTTAGATATGGTTATGCCGGAAATGGACGGGGAGACTCTGGGCAGAATAATCAAAGATGATCCGGCCTTGCGTGATACTGTGCTGGTGATGATGACCTCAATCAGTGCGCGAGGCGACGCCAGCCGGTTCGAGAAGGCAGGATTTGCCGTGTACCTGACCAAGCCGGTAAAGCGGTCGCGACTCTTTAACTGCCTCATGACGGCGATCGGCCGTAAACCCTTTGATCAGACCTCACCGGACAGAATTATCACCCGGCACACAGTGGCGGAAAAAAGCAAGCAAAAGACCCGCATCCTCCTGGCCGAAGACAACATCATCAATCAGAAAGTCGCGTTGAAAGTTCTCGAAAAG
>QENJ01000132.1 GCA_013374505.1 Candidatus Methanophagaceae archaeon | reverse complement strand
ATGAATTCCCCTTGACAAAAGAATGGTTCTGATCTCTTCTCGTTGATAGTCGAAAAACCATCGTAAAATGCCAATTGCAACCATTACTTTGCTGTCAAAGTTGCGACCAGCAGGACATATCCGATTAACGAGTGAAACTAAAGACTCATTGAATGAACCGTGTTCCTTACAGTATCGGAAACGTATAGTAAACAGAATCTCGCCTGACAATGTTCTGACTATTCTTTTGTCTGTTCTTTGGACGTAGAGTCTTTTTTTACAGATGGGGCATCGGTTGTGGATTTTTTTGAGTTCTTCGGATAAAATAGGTAGATACAGAACGTTTTTTTTCCGAAATCGTAGTTAATACCAATACGTTCCAGAGAGTCGCGCGTGACCGGGTGTCCCATACCCTCCAACATATCAAAGACCTCATTTGGAGTTAAATCTCCTTGCATCAGCCGAACCGCTAAATAAGAGAACTGTACAGCCCCTATAGGGAAATTAGTTGGGAAAGACGGGTTAGTACCCAAAGATCGAATGTGCCGCTGGATAACTTTTTCTCCAACTCGGACAGATTCTACCTCGGCGTAATAGACCCTGATTTTGCCGCTTTTATTACGCCGAATATTTTTTCGTATGTAGCTCATATTGTAGTGTAACGTTCCACTACTATATAGCACTATCGCTTTTTAGTAAGGAACTCCCGATTCAACACGTAGAAGTAGAATGCGATGCCGTGGGTGGATTTTAGTAACCTAAAAATCCAACCTTATTTTGACGCCATAGAAGTGTATCCTCCCCTTAGTAAGCGGTAGTTTCTCCAGAGGGATTTTCAGAGAATAGTTTAGTATTCTGACGGGATTTATCTGCTCTAACGACTTATTTCTATTCTTCCATGCACTGAGATCGTTATATTGCCCAACAAAATGCGGTGATTTGACATGCATGTCTTCCAGATTTGCGAATGCTTCTTTAGTCCAGAACGTCACATTAAACCATCCATTGAAGTTCTCGATGCACCCGTTCATCCAAGGGCTCTTAGGATTAATGAATACCACTTCAACACCAGCGCATAAGCAGAATCGTAAAAACCTGCTGAATCCACGTGGGTATTTAAAGTCCCCGATGAAGTACATCCCGTTATCGACCTGTAAATATCGTGGAATTGGATTATTACGCCAAAACAAGATAAGAAAGTCGATTATATTATCCGTGCTTCTGGTATCGTACTGCTCAATGTGAACCCGATTGCTGACCACATCGATGAGATTAAGGGAAGAGACGGCACCATATCCTTTAATAAATCTTGGTCCAACGAAGTCCATCTGGTGCATCTCATTGACTTTGATGGGATTCAGAATCGTGTATCGCTTTTTTGATTTTACTCGTTTATAGCGCTCCCGCGTATTCACTTTCAGACCATGTCTCTTCACAATCCGCTTTATCGTGGATGGCGAAGGAGTATCACCATTCGAATAACCAAGCTTTCCCATTCTATACTGAATTGCATCAGCGCCTACTCCGAGATATTTTGATTCATGCTCGTTACCCTCCATTAGAGCTTTTCTGATGGTTACAATTGCGCTTTCACTATCTTTGCACGTTTTTCTTCCATGTTTTTTAGGTGCGTTTGATTGGGATCTGTACCACTCCTCTTCACCCGTTTTGAATCTGTTTACCCAGGTAAAGAGCCACTTCTCTGACCTATTCGCCATCTCTGCAAATGTTTGATGGTTTATCACCCATAATATACCGATTTACGGCTTCAATTCTCTCTTCTTCTTTGTCGTCCATAAAGCATCACAATGGATGCGTAAATGGATATGTCATCAAAAGACTTACCTATGTATTGACCCTTTATTTGTCAAATGAAACACTTACCTATGTATTGACCCTTTCCAACTAACTAAATAAGAAAAGAATGTTATGTTAGTTATGTTTAGCAGGGCGAGATGAATACGAAAGGAGCAAATTCCGCTTGGACCACGAAAGGGGCCACTCTTAGTGATAAATCAGCACGAAAAGAATTTGGGCTTACACAAGAGGAAATTATAGAGGCCATTGAGGATGGCAAGCTACAGTATCGCGTTAATTATGTGTTCGAGAACCCATATTTCAAGCGGGTCCGAAGCGAAGTAGAAGCTTTTGTAGCAGAAAAAATGCGGTGACAACTACCTTACGAAAAAAAGAAACAAGAAAGAGTTGGCACAGATCAACAAAGAATTGAAGAGGTTAAAAGCACAAGTGGTCGCTCTAGAACAACGAAAAACTGAAGTGCTAGCTAGTCTTGATGGGCACAATATTTTTTTCTAGTGATAGAAGCAAGGACCACTTTCCACATCCCGAAACTGTTTGAACGACATCTTTGGAGGACCACATAACCCGATCCTTAACGCAACATGAGCTCCATCGCTATGAACTAATCTTTTGCATATTTATGCCCGTATTATCCATAAATTATAAATGCGTATCCTAAAAGGGAATGAAACGCAATTCCACCGGAAATGTGAGCTGAAGGCTTATATACAAGTATATACAACAGTTCTATTGTGAAAATAATGCATACAATCCATAGTTTCACAGTTCACTCCCTTTAGAAACTTTGCCATTCATTCATTCATTCTTTCTTTCAATCTCATCTAACACAGTTTCTACATCGTGATTTGCCCTTCTTCTAATTCTATCGTCACCCTTTTTTTCCTCATATTCCCCCATACATCGCCTATACGATTCATAGGAAACCGAAGATAGCATTTCAGTCGGATCCGCAGAAAAACCAAGTTTTTTTAAATGGTAAATCGCTACCAATCAAATTGAACATGTAAATTCCTGTCGGAGCACGGTATGCAATCCATTCATCAATACGAGTACAACCGGTCATTCTTTTCCACTTTTTTCTGAGCTCCCAGATGAATCGCTCCATGTCGTTGTTGGTCCTGGGGATACAATCGAGGTCATATGTATGAAACAACCCACCCCAGAACTTCTTTATCTGTTTGACAAGAGGGGCATACTTCTTGCTTGTCGCCGCCTTTCGCTCTAAAAAAGAGAGGATACGCCTCATTCGCCCTTCTACAACCTCCTTTGAGCTCTTATCTTCATTTTCAAGTATCCCCCTTAGCCTTTTGAATATCTTCCAGTCGGATTTTAAGCTCTTGACCAACGTTCTAACACGCTTGTCCGCAATAACGGGAGTTGAAATTGCATCCAATTCGCAAAGCGCAGTTTTATACGCATCTTTGTAGGGGTAGATAGATATACATCGTCGAATAGTTCTCCTCACCCTTCGATAGCGATTATACGTTTCGATATAGTA
>QENJ01000131.1 GCA_013374505.1 Candidatus Methanophagaceae archaeon | reverse complement strand
AGTGGTTACGCCAGACAATTGACAAATATCTCTTATCAATCCCTCAATTTTGAGAGTAAGGGAATCAATACTTAAGACCAAAATAGGTGAATATTTTTGATTGGTAAAATGACATTGCATTTGAAGGAAATATTCACGGAGAGCTGGGGCTATGAAATTTAGCCAATTATATTCTATCGTCTGATTTGCCAATTTTTTAGAAATGTTTCTACCAAGCCAAGAATGCCCATTTAAGAACTTTAAAAGAATGTCAGCAGATAACTTATTTTCTTGAATTGCAGCGAAGAATATTCCGTTTATTAAATGGATCTTATTTAGCTCAAGCTCCCATTTATATTGTCGAACTATGCCATAGTATTTCTTTTCATCTTCATCAGAAAAATGTTGAGCCTGATGTCCAGATTGGTCTAATCTTACTATTGATAATAGATGTTGTGCAATGGATTTTTTACTGTGCTCTTCCGCAATCTTTTCCATGTCTTTGTATCTTGGAAGAAGATTTTTATCAAGCATTACCACTTCTATAATTTCGTCTGGGTCATTCTGAACTACCTTTTGAGCAAACTCTCTACAGCTCTTTATGTGTTCTGCTAAATCGACTTCTGCTTTAAACTCTGGAAATTTCATCGAATTTTTAAGTTCAGAGTATTTCTTTTCTAGTTCATTGATTTTATTCTTATCTTTGAGTTTTTTGTAGTTTTCTAAAGCAGATTGACAATAAGTCAAAGAGGTTAAATTATTACCCTTCTCCGCTCGTTTCATTAAAGTTTCATATGATTCTGCAACTTGCTTCCTCCAATCATACGTTTTCTTTCCTAATTTCTGCTCAACTTTTTCTCCCAATTCAAGCATATCTATTGCGTTATGAATATTTCCTGATTTTGTTAAGGATTTTGATATTTGCCAACATATATTTTCAAAACCAAGAAAATCTTTTTCAAAAAATCTCCTTTTATCCTTCAACATCAGTTTAATTAGATTGGCTCTTAAAACAAATGAAGAACTACTTTTAAAATTGAATGTATTTACTAATCTCCTTAATTCTGATTTGATATTATCTAATCTATACTTTATCTGGTGGGCTACAGAGTAAGCATTTTTAATCACCTTCAGAACATCTAAGCCATAATGCTCCTGAGGTTCTTTCATATCTTTTGCTTCGTAGATTTTGATAAGTTTCAAATAAGAATCTACAGCCATTTTTGCATATTTGGCATGTTTCTTCTGACTGCACCAAAGGATATGAGAATAACGAGCTTTGAGTAGGGGATTGGTGGTACTATCTAACCTCCCAATCAGATATTCACATGCCCTATCGTCAAATCTATCTAAAGTTCCCGGAAAAATTGGCTTACGTTTGCCTTCTTCTATCATAAAATAGAAAAAGTCTACTTCCCATTGAGCTTTTTCGGCTTCATCAGATTTAGTTTCCTTATGCTTCAAATCACTCAGTTTTAGGAATAAGTTTCCAATTTGGTTGGAGTACTTATAGTCTGTAGCATTTTTCTCTAAATGATTGCAGAGTGATTTGAGATCCGTAAAGTTTTCCATATTCTTCCCTCATTAAAGATGCCATTTCACCTAACTTTGGTATATCTGAAGTTTTTGCCGATAGGCAAAAATTTGGGCGAGCGTACGCGAGCCAGATATACCATGTTATGTGATGTGCTGCTCATTCTTTGTTTTTAATTTTAAAATACTCTTTTAATCTATCATCTAACAGATGATAAACAAAGTCTAACATCGGCGTATCTTCATAAATAAAATTCAAATCACTGCTAAGGATAGGAACAACTTTGTATTTGTTTTTCTGGTAATCAATTTCTCGCTTTTCCCAGTCAAAGTTATTAAATTCTTCTGCCTGTTTGTCTGTCAAAACCTCAATCGACCTCTCAACATTTTTATTTTCAGATTTGAGATAGAACATTTTGTAACTAGGTCTATCTTGAAAAGATATATATTCGTCCTTTACTGCAAAAGTAACAATGATTTTGTCTGCTTTGCTAAAAAGTGAAAGTTCATTTTTTAAGATACGGAAATTGCTTCCAAGTATTGTTTTGTAGACACTTGGTAAGTTCTCAAAAAATGTTTTTAAGTTTTGCTCGGCATCTTTTTTGGAGAATACTTCCCAAACCCAGTTTTTTAATCGGTGAAAATCTTTGGGATTGTATGGACGAGTTATTTCATCTTGTGTATTCCTGAGATAAGTAAAAAGCTCCATAAAAACACCATGGAGCAATTTTTGATTACCTATTGGCCAATTTGGAATTATCACCATTTCATCTTTCAATCTTACCTTTACTTTATCCTCAATATCTTTCCGTTCATCTTCCATAATTTGCCGAATCATACTGTCAGGGTCGAAATACCGTTGCCCACCTCGCAACATATCAATAGTCGAACAATCGGCTAATTTGTTTTTGCCGTTGCGTTTTACTGAAACCATAAAATTGGCGGCTTCTTCTACCCACAAAGGAAGATATTGATAAAAAGCCTTTTCTATCTCGCGGATTGTGTAAGTGCCTTTTTTTGTTAATCCCAATTGAACATGGAATTTATCGACAAAGGCAAAAACAAATTCTCTTGCCAGAAAGTCATTGCCTGCATGACTAAGTAGTTTATTTTCCAGCAATTTGAAAACTTTGGACCGTATGATTTCCTTTGCGTATTCTCGTGGTCTTGTCTCTATCGGATTTTCAACAGAATGCACAGTAAAACCTAATCCCTCTTTTTGAATTGTGTCATGTAGGTTTTTGTCGACTTCTTTGATCTGAACATCATTTTTATCTAAACCGATAGGATACAAAGTATAACTAAGCTTTGAAGGCGTATATTCATAATACGCGATACCGATCTTCCAAGTGCGAGGATAAAAAATGGTTTTAACTATAGAAAATTCACTGTCTAATAAATCATTGAAGGTATCTAAAAAGTCGTGAATTTTAACAAAATCATTATTGACTTTACCTAATGCCGCATTTGGACTTTTTATAATAGTGTTATAGGCATTCCTCACCTCATCCCCAGACTTTTGGGTAAGTTTTTTAGTAGCATAATCAATAACATCATCGGGCATCAGTAGCAATGCAGTTTCATCGCAATAATTACCATCATCTGCTTTTGGATCTCCCGGTTCAAAGTCTAAATATATACCTTTCCTCCAAAGGACATCCTTTACCTCAGATACTTGCTCTCTTACACTATCTATAACTTTCCTAAAAATAATTTCATCAAGGTTCCTTTGACTATTTTGATAATGAATAGGAACTCTAAAAAGAATCTTAATCTTTCCGTTTTCAAT
>QENJ01000130.1 GCA_013374505.1 Candidatus Methanophagaceae archaeon | reverse complement strand
GGGATAACATGAATTTTTCAACATCTGACGTAGAGCCTGCGGGAAAGAAGAAGCACAACATTTTTTCAGGTGCTCCCCCTTTTAAATTGGGATAAATAATTGAGTGGAAATATGAATAGTAATCCACTACCATTAAGTGGCGAAAAAAAAACTCTTGATACTTTTGGCACTAATTCGTATTTCACAAGCCATGGATGGTAACAAAGGCGAAAAAAATCAAATTCTATGGAGGGTGCATGCTAAGATAATCCTCTTTTTTCGCTCTATCTTATACCCATGTTTGATTTAACGGTGGTAGTCTGGATGGTAAAGAAGCACTTCCTCCCAACTCCAGATATGATCAGTCAAGCCCGCGGCGATGGCAGGAGTGCGTTTTTGCCTCCCTTTGCCCTTTTCGACAGTCAAACTCATGTGTGGTCTAACGAAATTATAGAACACTTGAAAGATGAACAACTGCCCTTCGAGTTCCTCTTTTAGCTTCGCTGCTGCCAGTGTTCTCCTAACCAAAGAGCACAAACAGCTCCTCAGCGTGAGATCAAACCGCTCGATATATGCCGTATTTACCGTTTTACCGACGTTCTTCAGTCCGCTGATAAAATCCACGACCTGCTCCAGAGAATGGCTGCTTATCACCTTTTTATACACTCTTGCGATGTGTCCGCTTTCCCATTCTTTCACCACTTGCGCATACATGCTTCCCTTGAAATATCGCTTTATTTTCTCTACATATGCCTCCAGACCGTCGGTTGTAATCAATCTCGGTGTGCCATGTATTCTCGCTTTTATCAGCTCTATTAATGCTTTTGCGGAATCCCCACTCCGATCACCGATGTGAAAAGCAATGAACAACCTCGTCAAGACGTCAATCCCGGCCCAAATCCACACTTTCTCCTTCTTTCTCCACACATAGCTCCACAATTCGTCCATTTGCAAATACATGGAAGAGACGCTATGTTTTCTATTACTCAACTCTTGCGTTATCAGCCCCTCGCAGTGCGGCGCTATTCTCCGTATCCATCGCTCCACGGTCTTCTCCTGTTTTCCCGTAACCTCAGCAATCATTGCCACGCCCACACTACACATATACATAGTCATCGCCAGAAGGATAACGTGGATCGGGGTGCGAAGGCCTTCCAATGGCGTCCCTTTTCTCCTATTGAATCGAGCTCCGCACCGATTACACTTGTATTCTTGCTCTCCATTCTTTTGACGTCCATGCCTGATCACAGCTTCGTGGTTGACTATTCCATAAACATCGCAATCTGGATTGGGACATGCCTGATCGTGATCTTCCCGTTTAGGCCCTCGTTTTTTTTATACTGTTCATGCATTTTATTATTATCGCAATGGCGGTAAAAGATAAAAAGGAACCGAATAAATACCCCAACTATAAGGGGGGAGCACCATCTACAAGATGCCAGGGTTTGCTTGTCAAGACTTGCGCACCATTTGTAATAAGGGAACTTTCAATAAATAGTTTACCCAAAAGTTGGTTTTTATTTTTTGTTCACTCCCTCTTCTTGAGTTCTAATATGTCTTACTGTCTCTAAGAGGATTTCCCAGCCGGTAGGAATACCAGCATCTTTTGATACTCCTGCTCTGCAAAATAGAACATACTTCTTTTTCCCATCAGCGAGATTGTAAGAAAGCGGAAATATTGGATTAATATTTACTGGCATAGCACTTCCAACCTCCATCACCCTCGCCCCCATTTTCTATTCTCAATCACCAAGTGTTTTTAGCTTTCTTTACATATAAGCTTTTCTCGTCTCAAGTTTCCACCGCGACAAAGAGGATGCACCCAATAACTGTGCGAATTGCATAACTACTTCACCCATTCCCTTCCACAATCCCAATCTCCTCCTCTGTCAACCCATACAACTCATAAACCAGCCCGTCAATCTGCGTATCAACAATCTTTATCTGCCGTTCGTAAAGCTCTTTATCTTGCTCCATTCTCACCTCGTGGTGTTTCTTCTGCAGTTCGAGCATGTTATCCACAAAAGAAACAAGTTTATCGTGCTGTGCTTTTTCGGCTGAGTTTGAGAAGTCTATGGTGCGGATTGGTAGTTGCTCAATCTGATAACCTTTAATCTTGGGAAAGGTTTGCTTAGTGTCACTGCTCGTTTTTAGAAAATAGAAAGCAATAAGTGACGAGGAAAGTATCCCAAGCAGGTATTTGGGGGAATATAATTCGTTTGTTTTGGGGAGGAGCAAATAGATTGTCTGGTCTGCATAGAAACCTTCTTGATCAAGTGAACAATAAATTCTTTTGCCCATCACTTGACGGATTAATAATTTTGGTAAAATCTGAAAAATCCTCTCTTCCCTGAATGCTTGGCTACTATACATCCTTTCCAGTTTTTTATCATAGCACACCCACAGATTATCCCAGTTAATATAGAAAGGCAATACATTTCTACCGAGAAGAAATTTGTGGTAACGTTTATCTTCGTGATTCGTTGAACACAAATCCTTGCGAACTTTCATTCCATTTCGTACTTCAACTAGATTAGAACGTTTTGTGCTTACTACTGAAATCTTCTGGATAAGATCAATCGCCTGATTATCAACGGCGGTATTGAAAGTAAAATCATTTTGAGGGGTCAGATACTTTTGGGGTAGGATATTGCTCGGAGTTGTGACTTGCTGTTGTCGTGCTGCCAAACATGTGCCTATTGCAAAATTATGACTGCCTCTTACACTTTGGCTTTTTTCTCTTTTGAGTGCAATTATACTTGTGTCCACAGCAGCATTTTTGAAAACACCCTCTTTTAAATCAACAATAATTTCTACGCAAGTATTCTCTACTATAAACTGCCGGATCTTTTCGCTGTCTTTGTTGGTCAAAATACCATTAGGAATAATGAAAGAAAGGCGTCCACTGTCGTGGAGTAATTTAATTCCGTTCTCTAAGAAAAGGTAATAAGTATCAAGAAGACGACTTGCTGAAAAGAAATGCTGCATATAATATGTCTTGTCATTTTGTGGGATATTACGACTCCTCACATACGGCGGATTCCCAACAACACAATCAAACCCCCCCACGCCGCATAATCACCCCAAACCCTTTCCGCTCATCCTCCCAATCAAACACATTAACCCGTCTCATCTCCTCTTCGTCAAACAGAGTCCCCTGCTCCGTATCGTAATATTCCGGCCCGATCAAAGAATTCCCGCACTTAATATTACCCCCGAGATTCGGCAGCACACCCTCCAGCCCCAACTTCACCTGCTGGTCAATACTCTCCTTGCTTTCGTGCTCCAGCACCTTCAACAGCAAACTCATTTTCGTGACTTCAAC
>QENJ01000129.1 GCA_013374505.1 Candidatus Methanophagaceae archaeon | reverse complement strand
GTTTTATTATACTTGTCCAACATAATTAAAAGCATTTGCGTATGGATTACCTTTAATTCGCAGCAAGTCTAATGGTTTGAAATAGAAATATCTGCTAATTCTGGCCATGGAGCATATTTTGGATTTTTCTCAAACGATGCACCCCACCTAAAAGTAGTTCCTGTAATCGTATCACCGATAAAATTATAATCTTTTGAATGACGCCTTATTTTCATGTTTAATATGTTTCCGTTTGGGTAATTCCAAAGCCCCTGAGGTCTTTTAATTTCCCGTTTAATATATATTCACCGAATATATAGGCCCATAAGTCGTCCTCATTCATCGAAGAAAAATCCATTTGGTCAGGGGGCAATTCCAAAGTTGATTCTAGCATTGTCTCATCTGTACTAAAGTGAACTTTATGTGTGTAAATCTCTTTATTCTCGATATAAACCCTGGTCCCTTTTTCAAGCAGAAATTCCCGCAAAAATTCGGCGATATGATCTTCTCCTTTCTTAAAAGAGCCCTTACGGTACTCTAAATAGATTTTTACCATATCTTCGTTCATAGTTAATATATAACTTACTGAACTACTATTAGTTACGAAGTCAGTTCTTATTTTCATGCTTTTTGCCTCCACTGATATTAACTAATATCAATACATTTAAATGTTTTTTATAGTGTATAGACCCGAACAAAACCCGAGCCACACTATTTAGAACCGCTTCTCCTGCTACTCCCAGCTATAGCCTTAACACAACGGATAAAAGCTTTGTCTACTTCACACCCCACAAATTCCATGAAACATCAAAACATACATGGCTAATATTGACCGTGATACCCTTATTTTTTCTCAGCCTCTTGCACCTCACGGATCTACCAACTTTTTACCTCTTTCACGTGCTATTTCCTCTGCCTCGGGTTCCCAATCAGTATTAGCCGGCGGTATCGTCATCGGTTCCGGCACCTCCCCGTTCTTCCACAACTGCACAACCGGATGATCCACTCGCCTCAAAAACGCCTTCAGCTCTTCCGGGTCCACGCAATCGTCCTCTGTTGCGATCTTGTTATACATCTCTTCGGGTATTGCATCCGCAAGCATCTGTTTATATTCCTGCGGTATCCAGACTATACGGTGCCAGCCACCATCAGCACGCACAAACTTCTTCGACCGCGGCGTTCTAAACGAGATACCACAATACCCGTGGTTCTGCAGCCCACCGCTAATAAGCCCTGCGAGTCGCGAGAACGTCATACCCAGCGGCGTATCACCACTATATCTGCGATCTACCAGCCCCAACCCGTCAACTTCAGGTATGTAAAAGATAGCAGCCTCGAAACAGCCGCAATTCGTCTGCGGGTATGTTATCGAAGAATACATCACCACACGTTTGTAAGACCTGTTCGACTTCTCAAATATCTTCTCGTTCACACCCGTGTATTCGCCACCCCACGGATCAACACACTCGCCCAACGGCATCTCAAATATATATCCGTACGGATCGAGATCGCACATCACTTTCGCACCTATCCACGTGATTATACCGCAATACGGCGGTCTATCAGGTGCAACCACGCATACATGACTCGGTGCGAAAGTTTGACAGATAGTGCAGCCATAAAAACAGTCCACGTCTTCATCTGAGAACCGCCTAGTCTTTTCATCCGCACTTTCCCAATACGGCACACAGACGGTATCTATAAGCTTCTTCGTGTACTTCGCACCGCCCAATGCCTCAGTTGCCACCAGTATCTTCACATCCGCACGCTCCACGAGCGGAAATTGTATCTTGCAGAGGTTTATCATCGCTTGACCAAGATGTTTGAAGTCATGCTTATGCGCATCCTTCGTATGCAGCCGTAACCAGATGGTATCCCGCGTGTTAAGCAGCATCCAGCCCTCGCCTTCCTCCAATGCGAAATAGGTCCATCTTGTAAGCAAATCTAAGTAATCTTCTGTTAAGTGCTCGCCATAGTATCTTACCCAGAACCCGAAAGGTAGCGATTGCCCTTCTATCTCCTTTAGCTCCGGACCTATGACTTCTACCCGACCATCTTCTATCACAACCGGATCGTTTACCACATCGATAAAGAAGAAACTGCTGTAGCGGTGTCTTGGCCCACCTAACTCGCAATACATGTCGTGTTTCCGTACTCGCAACCCGAACTGCCGCGGTGAGATGTCGTATTTTATGCCTTTGAAGTAATCGTCCGGCTCTGTCGGTGCGAGGTAAACCTCACCTTCGGGTAAAGAATGCCAGATCCTTTGCCGCTCCCGCGATTGCTCCTCCGCCGTTTTCATCTTGCTTTCGTTCACCCGTACAATATGTTTATTCCTATCCGGGTACCTTAATTTAGTATTTTCCGTTGTATATACTGTATAACTTCTACCTAGTTATTTAGGACGCAGATTCACACGGATTTACACGGATTTGAGTTCTTCTGCGTTAATCGGTGTTAATCTATGTCAATAAATGATTTTATTTTGTTAGTTCTAATGTCTCTATGTTGAACATTCACCAAAATCATCCTTTATCACGTATCTATAGCCCTGCTCAGTCAGGAACAACTGCCGTTTAGCCGCGAAATCCTGGTCTTTCGTGTCCTTACTAACGAGTGTATAAAAGAACGCCTGCGAACCGTTACTCTTTGGTCTCAATAACCTACCCAGCCGTTGCGCCTCCTCCTGCCGCGACCCGAAAGTGCCCGAAATCTGTACTGCTACATTCGCATCCGGTAAATCCACGGCAAAATTCGCGACCTTCGATACCACTATAACATCCTCTTCGCCACTTCTAAAATCGTCGTATAATTGCATCCGTTCCCGATTCGGCGTCTTTCCCGTCAATAACTTTGCATTCAGCATCTCCGCCATACGTTCCAACTGGTCCAGATACGTACCTATCACCAGTATCCGGTCGCCCTGTTTACGATGATATTCCACAATTTGCCGTGCTATCACGTATTTGCGTGGGTTCTCCGCAGCTATCCTGTATTTGTTTCTGTCCGGTGCGAGCGCGTATTGCAATCTGTGCTCATCGTCCATCTTCAGCCTTATCTCGTTACAAACCGCTTCCGCAATCCAGCCCTGCTGTTCTAACTCTTTCCAGAGCGCATCGTATTTCTTGGGGCCTATCAAAGAGAATACATCCCTCTCTCGACCGTCTTCTCGCACCAGCGTAGCGGTAAGCCCTAATCGCCTCATCGCCTGTAGTTCCGCCGTCACCCTGAAAACGGGTGCAGGCAGCAGATGCACCTCGTCATAGATGATCAAGCCCCAGTTTCGCTCGTCAAACAGATGGAAATGCGGGAAATTATCTTCCTCTTCGGATTTCCGTGGTCTGTAAGTGAGTATTTGATAAGTCGCAATAGTT
>QENJ01000337.1 GCA_013374505.1 Candidatus Methanophagaceae archaeon | reverse complement strand
ATAATAATTCCAGAGTGTTTGTTGTTCAAACAAGTGCTGTTTGTGACACTGTTGTTGCAAGAAGAATTGAGCACAATTCCATGTAGGTCGTTGTTCAAGCAGGTGCTGTGAGAGAGGCTGTTGTTGCGAGAATCATAGAGTACAATCCCATATTCTTCATTGTTCGAGCAGTTGTTGTGATAGAGGCTGTTGTTCTCCGAAGAAACGAGAAATATTCCGTAATATTCGTTGTTTGGACAGGAGCAGTCAGAGATGCAGCAGTTATTGGATTTCACGAGCCATATTCCATAAGAACCTTTTTGACATGATAGCCCAGAAATAGAAGTGTTATCTACCGTAATGAGCATACAAGGTAGAGAAGTATCGGCTGCTTGTATTACAGAATCCTGATGCGGGGCATTGACGGCCAGAGGTTTATTTATTATTACGCTCTCCTTATAAAAACCAGTAGAAACTTCTATTACGTCACCGGGCATTGCTGCTTCCACTGCTTCCTGTATAGTGCGATAATCGTCAGGAACCTTGATCTCCTTTGGGACAGATTCCTTTAACGTAATAAGATAGATATTCTTCGCAGTATCATCTTCTGGCCATAATAGCGGCTGCTGCGGTTCTTCTTCTGGATTCCAAGTGATTTCCTGGTACTCAACCGTTTTTATGTAAGAGTAATCATATATTTCACGAACCGAAATTCTTGCATCAGCGTTCTCGTCCGCGGCACCCCACAGCCCTTGCACGATATAATAAGTAAATATACCATTTTTCAACACATCCACACCATGAGAACTTTCATTCGCTTGACAAGATGCTAATACCAGACAATTTGCCTTTTCGAGATCGCTTGCAAAACCATCAAGATCAAACGTATCTAAAGCTTCGTCTTCTATTTGATATGGTGTGAGAACTCCGCCACTATAGCAAGCATCTAAAATCGCAACTTTTTTCTGCGCTTTCACCTCGCTGAGCCATTCTTCAAGCTCGTCATCTAAAATTGCTTTATTGAAAAAAGTGTATATTAACTCGTCAAAACCATCAATCTCATCACCATTAAAATCTCTACAAGTGTCTCCGTGACCAGCGAAATAGAATATACAAGTATCTTCTGTACTCGCTTCATTTGCCATCCACTGTATCGCATCCCTGATGTTTGCCTTTGTTGCATTTTCGTTAACTAAAAATCGGATATGGTCCGCATCCCAATTCTCTGATGCCCTATTGAGCGCATTGTACATATCCTCTGCACTCTGATACGCATATACAGAATTTCCTCCCACTATAACCGCCCAATATTCCGCGGTTGAAGTTGATGGGCTTATAGCAGCACCAAAAGCAGTACCACTCGTGACCAGCACGAAAGCAATTAGAAATGCTATTTTTTTAACGACATTTTCAGTTTTCATTTCAGTCGCCCCTATTCCCTTCTTAAAACACCGCCCTTATCTTGCTGTACCCATTTTTAGTACGTAGCAATATTTGTATAGTCCCATTATTTTTGACTATGGGGGCGCACAATAAATAGTTTACCCACCAGATGTGATTTTCATCATGCAGCATGTTGATAGCTTAAAGCGGATACAAAAGAGTTCTAACTCGTTCTTTATCATTTTCGCTATTTTCAATTTAAAAGATATTGTGCCCGTCCCCACGATAGCAATACTAAGAATATTTCCACGTTTTTGCTATATCCTCCTTCTCGACTCATCTTAAAAACCTCTTCGTGATATAAACCAAAGGCTTAACCATACCCTCCCGTACAATTGTTCTCAACTCTTCGTTCTCGCTTACCACCTTGGCAATCGGTGGGCTTGTGGTATAATAAACATTAACGAAACTTCTCCCCGCGGGATTCGTCATCAGATATCCGTCTCTGAAATCTCTCAAAACGTTTATGTCTTCGTGTAAAGGCGTTCCATAAGCTGCTGTTGCGATGAAACAGGGCGAAGTCACAGTCCAGGTCCATGTTTGCATATCCGACCCATTTGCATTTGATGCTCGTGCTGATACGTTGTGTTCGCCTATTACATCCGCCTGTAACGTGCAACAGATTTCCGTTACACTTTCGTTCGTGAACAGGAACGATTCATTCAGATACCAACTCACGTTTACGATTTGATTAACTGTGATGCGGAATGTTCTCGCTGCACCTTCGTTATCGCTTACATGCGAAGGAGGAGCGAAAGATGTGATATCCGGCGGTGTGGGTGAAACAGGTGTCACATTCCACCACAACTCAGCAGTATCATTAACATACCCCGTCTTATTAGCATAGATCGTAACGTTGTAAGTACCATACAAAGAAGTGTTTGTGAAAGTTCCATTGTAATGCCCAACCAATCCTTCTGTCATTGTGATCAATTCAATCGAACTGTCTGGCTTTAGAATCTCCGCGTTCACGCCGTCTGCTGTGATATTATATCCAGTTTCGTTTTGGACGATGCAGGATACCGTGACGTTTTCGTTTAAGGCATAAGTTGATTTGTCTGTTTGGGCTTGGGTGATATTCAGTTCGTTTACAGGCGCTAACCAACCGCTTTCGGTCATAAACGGATAAAAATCATAATCGGCAGCAGGATGCGGTATATCTGTATCGCCTATCCCATCACCTGCTATGGCATGCTTCTCGGTTCCACTGCCATCATCAACGCCAGTGTAATCAGACCAGTAGTTTCCTTCAAGAAGAGCCGGATGATGCCAGTCGTTGTCTGCTGGATTGTCGTCATCTGCATTGTTGCTATTGTTTACAAGGTTATTGTGGAAAACTAGGTTGTTGTAAATCGAAGAATGCAGGTGGATGCCGTAGTTGTTGTTTGAGTTTACGATGTTACCCGAAAGGGTATTGTTGGCGCTCGAAAAATACAGGCCGATGCCGTAAGAATAACACCCGCTACAGGTGTTGCCCGAAAGAGTGTTGTTGGAACTGGATGAGAGGCCGATGCCGTAACCGTTATCGTTGCAGGTGTTTTCCGAAAGGATATTGTTGTTACTCGAAGAAGACAAGTCGATACCGGAGTCCGAGTTCCCATTTACGGTGTTTTTTGAAAGAGTGTTGTTGTCACTCGAACTATAAAGGCCGATACCTGAGAAATCCTCGTTTGCGGTGTTGCCAGAAAGCGTGTTGTCGCTCGAAGAAGACAGGAAGATACCATAGTTCCCGTTCTCGTTTGCGGTGTTATCCGAAAGGGTATTGTTGCGCGAATCCTCTAGATTGATGCCGTTGCTGTTCAACTTGCAGATATTGTCCTGTATGCGGTTGTCGCTCGAATTTTGCAGGTAGACGCCGTATTTGTTGTTATTACTGGCATTGTTACCTGTAAGGATATTGTAACGTGAAATTACCTTGATCCCTGCATCTCCCAACGAACTTCCTGAGTTTGTTGCTGT
>QENJ01000336.1 GCA_013374505.1 Candidatus Methanophagaceae archaeon | reverse complement strand
TCTGCAAGGTTTTATCCAAATCCTTCTCCCAGCGACTCTTAATAGAATTAAAGCTTTCCTCTGTTGCATCTGATATATCCCCTATGTAGGACGAGTAAATCCCTTTACCCCTTACTATCCTCTGTTCTTTCCTTTCACTCAAGCTTGTAATAGGAAGACTAAATGTGTTTATAGCCCGCGCAACAGTGGCTAATTTAATCGGTGCCGTTCGTATACGATTTTCCGATTCCAAAATATCCTCTGCTTTTATTGCCCCTTCGCTTATCTTTTCGCTGTATTTCCGTATCCAATAGGGGCTCATCTCTGTCACTTGGACTATTTCTTTCCTTCCTCTACTCTCTTTTCCTATCGCAACCGTTTCGGGTATTTCTTCACTGTGTAAACCTGTTAGAGGATACCCCATAGCATTAATAGCTCGCGTAACCGTGGACAGCTTAATCGGATCTGGACGTATACGATTTTCCGATTCCAAAATGTCCTCTGCCTTTATCGTTCCATTCTCTATCCCATCTCGGTATTTCTGCAACCAGCCCGGACCACGTTCCACTTTATCTCGTGCCCCGTCCGTTTCGTGATGTTCCAACGCCGCCGCCGTTTCGGGTATTTCTTCACTGTGCAAGCCTGCTGTAGGGTGCCCCATAGCATTAATAGCTCGCGTAACCGTGGACAGCTTAATAGGAACCGGGCGTATACGATTTTCCCATTCCAAAATGTCTTCTACCGTAAACGTTCCTTCCTCTATCTTGCTTCTATATTTCAATATCCAATCTGGTGCTCTCTCTATCCTCCCCATTTCGTTCCCCTTTTTATTGTTTGTTTGATTAACTATAAGAATATTTATTAGCTTGCAAAAGAACAATGTACATTAAAAAGAGCATTAAAAAAAAGGTGGTGAATTAAAATTCCCTGCGGAAAGAAGAGAAAGATAGCAAAGATGCGGAAGCATAAGCTGAAGAAGAGACGAAAGAAGATGCGGTATAAGAAGTAAAGAGAGGGGTACACTGCATTTCCTATCTACCGCTCCACTCATACATATCGTAACGGTGTTCGCTAAATCAGGACTACTGCACCGTTGCGTTAATGTTGCTACATTAGTGTGAGTAAGTGTTGCGCGGTAGCGATTGTTATTTTTTAAAACGGAAAGGATTTGAATGAAGGAAGCGATTCTAGAGAGGGATGGCTAAAGGCATAGGAGAAAGATGAAACATGAAGGAGCTAACAGAGGTGAGAACCTTAAAGGATGGGAGATACGTGGTTATAGATGAAGAACCGTGCACGATAGTAAGCATAACGACTTCGAAGCCCGGTAAGCACGGGGCGGCGAAAGCGAGAGTAGAGGCAATAGGAGTATTTGATATGCAAAAAAGGACGGCAATTCAGCCGGTTACTGCGAAGATATACGTACCTGTGATAGAGCGGAAGAACGGGCAAGTACTTTCTATTTCGGATGACACGGCGCAACTAATGGACATGGAGGACTATTCGACAATAGAACTGAAGATGCCGGCGGAATTGATGGAGAAAGGCCGAATCGAACCTGGTAAAGAGGTATCTTTTCTACATTATGAAGGGCGATATAAGATAGATATGAAGTAAAAGTGTGTGGAACGAGACTAAGATGGATGGTTGTGGATGGCGAAGATGGTTGAAAGGAAATTGTTGGTAGGGCAGATTACGCATTATTTCTCGAAGATAAAAGCAGTAACGGCGCTGATATATGATGGTGCATATAATAATGGACGAGGTTTAAGGCGTGATGAGTAGCTATTCTGCTGTGGGTGTGTGATAGAGATGCTAAACGAAAAGATAAAAGTAAAGGATATAATGGAAAAGGATGTTGCGAGCGTAACAGTTCCGGGAACGAGAAGTGAGTTGTTGGAACTATGCAAAGCGAAATATATCTCAGGTGCTCCCGTGCTGAAAAACGGGAAAGTGGTAGGCGTAGTTACGAGACAAGATTTGCTAAAGAAGCCAAATGAGTCACAAATAGCGCTGCTTATGAGCAGGGATCCTATCACGATAAGTCCCGATGCAAGCGTTGAAGAGGCAGCAGAGATTATCATCACGAACAAAATAAGGCGTTTGCCTGTGGTCTCGGGCGAAAAGTTAGTAGGGCTTTTATCCGTTGCCGATATAGCCCGGAAAATAGCGGGCATGGGGTATACGGAACCAATAGCTAATTACATGGCGGCGAATACCATGACTATATGGGAAGACACGCCTTTATCTGTTGTAGGTCGGATAATGGAGCTTGCGGGTGTAAAGGCAGTTCCGGTCCTAAATACCAAGCTCGAGCTGGTTGGGCTGTTGACCGATAGGGATTTGATAAATGCAGCCGTGATAGAGGATTCAACGGAAGAGGCCGATTTATCTTTAGGCTCGGACGAAGACGCATGGACATGGGAAGGTATGAGAGATACGATGAGGTTGTACTATAGCGTATCAAAGATAAAGTTACCGGATAAGGTAGTGAAAGATATAATGGTGAAGCCTGTAATCACGGCAACGCGCAATTCTGGCGTGAGTGAATGCGCGAAGAGGATGTGCAAAAGCAGGTTTGATCAACTCCCCATTGTCATTGTTACTGCGGGAGGTAAATTGACGGGCATGATACGCGATAGGGACCTTCTGAATGTTTTGATATAGCAGACAAAATGGTAATCCTTGGTGGACTTTTCAAGCAGCAAAGATCGCGGTATTCGCTGAATGAGGATGAGAAGTTTTATTTGATGAGTTGTTCTGACTTACTGGGGGAAATAACGTCTGTTATAGAGGGCATAGGCGTCATGCATGACTTCTTCTGGGAGAAAGTAAGCGATAGTAAATACGAGGAAGTGATGCGGGACTGTGAAGCGACTGCGAAGGCCACACTTAGTGAAGCTGAGTATATTAAGGCGCCAGAACAATTTAAGGATATGCACGAGCATCTTGTTAGTGGACTTAGATATTTGGAGCAGTCTTATATGGAATCCTTAGTTTATCTGACGGACAAACAGAGGGTGCATATAGCTAAGGCGATAGAATTGGCACTGTTAGGGAGTGCAGAACTCAGAGATGGTAGCAAGAAATGGGATCTGATAAAGAACAAGGCAATGATAGTGGGTTAGGGTACATTACGAGGATAAAAAATGTCGAGTGCGAAAGAAGATAGAAAAGAAGGAGAAGTAGTAGAACTTGCACGTAGAAGAGGGTTTTTATGGCCCGCTTTTGAGATTTATGGTGGTGCGGCGGGCTTCTATGATTACGGGCCTTTAGGTGCATTGCTCAAGAGGCATATAGAAACCGAGTGGCGGCGTTTTTATGGCATCGGAGAAGGGTTCTATGAGATAGAGGCAACAACTATAGCACCTAAGGACGTATTCGAAGCTTCGGGGCATTTAAAAAGCTTTGCCGATCTTGCCGTAGTATGT
>QENJ01000039.1 GCA_013374505.1 Candidatus Methanophagaceae archaeon | reverse complement strand
GACATTGGCTGGGAGGATGACGGTGGTGGAGCAGCCATTGCCGACATCAACGGCAATGGTACGCCTGATTTGCTTCTGATGGCCATTAACGATTCCAGCGGGGCTAATCAGTTTGGGTATATGATCGGTTGGGACATTGACACAGATGGCAATCCCACCAGTTGGAGTTCCACCATTCCCTCCCCCGCTATTGGCAATGATACTGATGGTGGTGGAGCAGCCATTGCCGACATCAATGGCAATGGAAAGCTGGATTTGCTTCTGATGGCCATTGACGCTCCTGCCGGAGCAAATCACTTCCAGTATATGATCGGTTGGGACATTAAAACAGGCGAGAGTGAAACAACATCTTCTGGTGGAATACCGGTTGGAGCAAGCCTGAAGGCGGAATCCTCCACCCAGGATACTGACAACGATGGGCTCACGGACGAAACCGAGACCATCGGCTGGGACATCACCTTCACCAATTCTACCGGTACCTACACACACCATGTGACGAGCGAGCCTTTGCTTAAAGACACAGATTTCGATGGACTAAATGATTACGAAGAATTCAATGCGAGTTCGAATCCAAGGAACGTGGATACAGATTATGACGGACTGAGCGATTACGTGGAGAAGGTGCTTGGGACGGCTGTAACCAATTATGATATAGATGGTGACGGGTTGGATGACGGTACAGAGATTACTTTTGGCTGCGACCCCAAACAAAGTGATACGGATGGCGATGTACTATCAGATTTCGAGGAGTTCGGGCTCGGGTCTGACCCGAACAATTCCGACACTGATTCAGACGGACTTTCCGACTCTCAGGAAAAGCAATTCAACTCAAGTCTGTGTAACCCTGATTCTGACGAAGACCTGCTGTTTGATGCACAGGAATACAACCTGAGCACCGACCCCTGGAATCATGATTCCGATAGCGATAATTTAACAGATGGCTACGAGATTATCGTCTACAACACGAGTGCATTGAACAACGACACAGATTTCGATGGTATTTTAGATGGTTACGAGATAGAGCTGTGGACCGACCCGCTGTGCAATGATACGGATGGCGATGACCTTTCGGATTTAAGGGAACTGGAATTGGGAACCGATCCACTGTGGAATGACACCGATAACGATGGAGTAACCGACCTTGAAGATACGGATTCCTATGTACCGCATGTGGCGCGTGTGATTCTCGCTTACGACTCAGACGCGGATACTTACGAGTTCGTGGATAAGCTCACACAATATACCAATGTCACTATCGTGTCACCTGATGAACTGAAGTCAAATTATTCAGATGCACCTTATATCGTGCTTGTGGGCAGACCGGATGGGACCGGAACTGTCGGAAACATCACACGCGATATTTTGAAAATATCCGGGGATAATTCCACGCTCACGGCAATGCTCGAATCTGATTATGACCGGTTTGCTGTTGAGTATGGGGTATGGACGCCCACGCAGACGGTAGTGATGCTCACGCAGCCATACCATTCTGACCACTACCGTGTTTTGTGCACATTAAAGGGCATGAAGGTGACGCGACTGCCGGATTCGGTTGAGGTGGTATATCCGTCTACGAGGGAGTTCTTCAGCATAGAGGCGGTAAAAGAGATAGGATCTTCTGTATGGGTAGAGCTTGAGGAAGCGGCAACACCGTGGCTCAAGATGAGCAGGCATAACGTTTCGACTACTCCTTTTACACTGAGTCATGCCGCTGGATTGGCAAGCGAAGAAGAAGCAGTGGGAAGATATTTAGAGATAACTGTAAGCGAGAATGTGCAGAACGAGACCAGGGATATAATTAACTGGGCATGGGTCGGGATGTATTACACGGTGTCAGACCTGGATAGAACGGGCGATGGAGATGCAAATGATCCGGGGGATATAAACGAAAGTACGTTGAGTCTGTACTCGTTCGATAAATCCGAGTGGACGAAACTTTCTGAAGAAACTGGTGTGGATACCACAAATGTTGTGCTTTATGGTAAGGACTACGAGGGTTATGTATGGGCAAATGTATCGCATTTAGGTTTGCACGGGCTGGCAGGGGGAATGCGATCAGAACCGATTGCACCAACACCAACACTCGCCGTGCGAGGAGGAGGTGGAGGCGGCGGTGGCAGTGGTCCGCAAGATACTGATGGTGACGGTATTAGCGATTTGGACGAACGAATTGCGGGCACCAATCAGAATGACCCGTGTGACTCGAATCCTGACTGCGTGGCCTGTTTGGCGCTAAGAACACCGACAGTAACACCGGAGGATGTGCCGAGTTCAACGCCGGTGGTAACGTCAGCACCAGAACCGGCACCTGTGGGGGCACCTGAGGGGACACCGGAGGCAACGCCGAAACCGCGGATACCCGGGTTTGAGGTCGTACTGTTGCTTATAGCGTTTGCGGTGGTTATGGGTTATTTGAGGCGGGTTAAGAGGAGGAAATTGTAACCACGAGATTACACGAGATAAAAAAGGCAAAAGATATTCTTACCAAATTAGCGGAAGAAAAGGTTTATAATGATATATTTACAAATTTTAAAATGTGGAAATGAAATTTAACATCACAATTGAGATAGATGAGAATGGAAGCTATGTAGTTGAGTGCACCGACCTGCCAGGCTGTCTTTCAGAAGGAGAAACTTTTAAAGAGGCAATAGAGAATATAAGTGAGGCAATCGTTGGATGTTTGAAATCAAGGCTAAAAGTAGCTGGTGAACAGCTTAAAATACCTTCCTTTCACCACAAACTCGACATATCCTTGGATATTTCTGGACCAACGTATGCCGAAGCTTCCAAGAGCAAGTGGTGATAAGCATATTGCTGTCTTAAAAAGAGCTGGTTGAAAGGTGAACCACATTGAAGGGGCACAATCGAAAAAACCAGTGATTTATCAACGCGGAGATCGCAGAGGGCGCAGAGTTTAAGTGTGTTCCAAACTCCGCTTGGTTCTTCTAATGTCTCTGCCTTCTCTGCGTGCTCTGCGGTAAAGTTAGGGGGTATAGTGATTTCACTGGAAAAATCGATTGTGCCATTGAAGGGCGTCATTATATCTTGATAAAAGAAGGGAGCGAAGTTCATTTATCAATACCCGTGCATAAAGACAAAATACTCGGTGTCGGTCTTCTGAAGAAACTCATCGCTAAAACAGGACTCACAAATGAGGAATATATTAATCTTTTTTATTTTGATTCAACCCGTAAAAACTTAATCATCAGGACAGTAGCGTCTGTGTAAATCGGTGAAATCTGTGTCTATGATAATTACCATAATGGGTAAAATATTTACTGGGAGTTCCCCTAGGGGTTATTTGAGACGGGTTAAGATAGGCAAGTTATAAAACTTAGTTACAATAAAATCCTGCATTTCTCTATTTACTCCTGCTCAGCTTTACGATGCCTTTTCGTTTTACTATGACCCCCAGGAAGAAATAGAGCAGGAACCTGAATTGAA
>QENJ01000335.1 GCA_013374505.1 Candidatus Methanophagaceae archaeon | reverse complement strand
AGATTTTCAGATTGTACTCTATGACGAGCAGCATCCGAAGCGGGGCAGGACACAGAAATTCCGCTTGACCCTGCTGGACAGCGTTACCGGTCAGCCAATTGCCGAGGAACTGCACGAGAGCAAAAACTCGGCAACCATCACCGCCTTTCTGACGAAGTATCTGGACCCGAGCAAGCGCACATTTGTTGTTACAGACCTCGACTCGAGCTATCCCCGGGTATTCAAGGAGTTCTTCGGCGAGAACTTGATTCATCAGTATTGTCTCATGCACTTGAACAAGCTAATAGTCGCTGAGTTCCCAAGGAGCACGACTATCGAGCAGGAATTGATGAAATACAGGATGTTGAACATCTTCTACAACCGGGATGCAGAACTAAAGTTCTTGCTGGACCTGCTGGAAGAAGAGCAAGTGATGAAGTGGGGGGCTAAAAAAGAGTACAAAGCGTGGCTCAGAACGCAGAGGGCAACTTTTAGAGCATTTGTACGTGAGCAGAAGCGAGACCGCAGGCGAAAGAAGAGGAATTTAGTGCAGCGACCTTATATTGAGGCTTTGAGGGTATTTGATGAGTTGAAGGCGGAAATAGATTCTTTTGAAAAGCACGTTCAGAAGCGGCTGATAAAGATCGAGAAGGGCTGGGAGCATTTTACAGCGTTCTATTTCGTGAAAGGTGCGCCGGCTACGAACAATGGGGTCGAGAACTACTACTCAACAAGCTTGAAGACGCATAGAAAGAAGCAGCTCAGGAGCGATAGAGGGCTTGACAACCAGATAAAGCTGTCAGCAATGAAGAGGGCGGGGCTACTGGGCAGAGGCAAGAAGTCCTTACTGGAAGCATTTTTGGTTTTTATACCGTTTTTGGATTCGAGATAAGGCGTTTACTATTCAAGTTGGTGTGAATGAAGAGAGGTGGTTAGCGGTAGCTATCACCTTTTTACTCGTGTAATGGCTATTTTTGATGTTTTGGTACAGTTTTGGGTAAGAATAATGTGGGTTTTGACAGGAAGTCGATGTGGGATTACTTTATGGTAGTTTACTATTTGCAAACACGATGAAAATGTGGGGTTCGATGGATGAAAAATTAAAAATCACTGACTTTTTCGATTGTGCCGTCTAGACTCATTTTCTTCTCTTTCGCATACTGTTTCGAGGTAGCCCTGCACTTCAACCCTCTGCCTGTCCTTTCTCCTTTTGCATCACCTTCGCTTCTCGCTACGTGTGCGCAACAAAGCATTTCATCTTCCGCTTTGCCTGTTGCTATCCCGCTACGCATCGCGTTCATACCCGCACGCGAAACGCCTTGGATCGGCGAAGCATCCCCGCTTCTCACGCTTCTCCTGCTTATTTTGACAAGAGAACCTAAAAGTAAATAGCAGGGGGCAGATAACGTGAAAGTGGTACACACGACAAAATTGAGAAGCACTTTATTAACGGAAGATCCTTATTCAGTTTTAGCACGAGTATCAACACCTGAAACACTCATTAGTGAGTCCATGCGTTTTAAGAAACAACCCATCAGGCACACTACTATTGTCAGGATTTAAGTAGTATATAGCTACCTTTCCTGATGGCACCGATGGATCTGCAACCGAAGCAGGTGCTAAAATTGCAAATATCGAAGCAACCATTATCGCTGCCATTGCTATTCCTATCGCTTTATTACTGCTTTTCTCAAAAAATTTCATTTTTTTCTGTTTTTACCTCCTAATTTTTTTGATATTCCTTTCCCTATTTTCTTCATGTTCTCTCTTTTTTACCTCCTATTTTTTGAAGTATTTGTATAGCGCCCCTTTTGGCGCTGCTTTGCCCCTGCATGGGTTTGCACCATGCCTTTTTCTTTCTTTTTAGGGACATCTTTTTCATGTTGCCGTTCTTTTACCGTTCTCTCTTCTCACCTTCTCCATTTAAAAAATATAAAAAAACTAACGCCTTATGGCGTTAGCCTGATCAACAACAGTCCAGATCACGTCCAGGGATTTCCGCAATGTAGTCCACCAGTAAGAAGTAATCTGCCATATCTACTTTATCACTGCAATCAACGTCGCCTGCCCACTCGCTTTCCAGTGTACGTCCAGGGATTTCCGCAATGTAGTCCACCAGTAAGAAGTAATCTGCCATATCTACCATCTCACTGCCATCCACATCCCCGCACATCCCCTGTTGTTGCCCACATTCTATCGTAATATTCTGCTCGAACCCGCCGGCACACATATCTGCATGCGTTACCGTATAATTGAACTCAGTCGAGTTGCCATTGTTGCTGCCATTGAAGTTCAACACATTCCCTGTACTCACGTTCAGCGATGACGTTAAGGCCTGATAGTAATTTGAACTCGCTGCTGTCTCTGCGATAAATGCCTCGCTTGTGTTCAGGTTCGTTATCGTCACGTTCGGATTGTTTATAGGGTCGCCGGTGTTGCAGTTAACCCAGCCGCGGATAAAGGACGGTGTTGGCGGCTGTGCAATCACCGTAGCACTTAAAACCAAAACACCTAACACAACAAAGACACCCAATGTCGTACGAGCTGCTTTTCTATTTCCTTCACGTTCTCCTTTTTCTTTATCAATGCTTCTTCTAAAAAGTTTCATTTTTTTCTCTTATCACATCCTATTTGTTTCACCATACTTTCGCATTCCAACCTTGTATACATGCTTTAAAGAAAATTGAGCAATAAGCTTCGCAAGAAGGGGCACCTCTCTTTTTCGTATCCAATGACCGCGAATGGAATGGCACGGCATAGCACCCTTCCTTACCGATTCCGTTCTTTTCACTTTGTTTTTCATTGTCAGCCCCATTTTTAGCCTTGCTCTGTTCAAGCAAGATTGCTTTTTGGTGTTTGGTAAGATTATTGCATTCATTCATAAACTCACTTTCGGTTTTTTCCTACATAAGTATTAATAACCGAAACTCTTAACTACAAAGAGGTACCGTAAAAACGCAATTTAATTAGTTTATGAATTAAATTTTAAATGATATATAAAAAATTATAGAATGTAAGGGATATTAATTCAATATCAAATCCCCAATTGGTATGATTTATGATGGATTGTTTCTTAAAACGCATGGACTCACTAATGAGTGTTTCAGGTGTTGATACTCGTGCTAAAACTGAATAAGGATCTTCCGTTAATAAAGTGCTTCTCAATTTTGTCGTGTGTACCACTTTCACGTTATCTGCCCCCTGCTATTTACTTTTAGGTTCTCTTGTCAAAATAAGCAGGAGAAGCGTGAGAAGCGGGGATGCTTCGCCGATCCAAGGCGTTTCGCGTGCGGGTATGAACGCGATGCGTAGCGGGATAGCAACAGGCAAAGCGGAAGATGAAATGCTTTGTTGCGCACACGTAGCGAGAAGCGAAGGTGATGCAAAAGGAGAAAGGACAGGCAGAGGGTTGAAGTGCAGGGCTACCTCGAAACAGTATGCGAAAGAGAAGAAAATGAGTCTAAACGGCACAATCGAATTTTCTAGTGATATAAGTAGAAACCTCTTTCCCCCATCAAAAAATC
>QENJ01000038.1 GCA_013374505.1 Candidatus Methanophagaceae archaeon | reverse complement strand
AGCCAACGGTGACCGGGAATTACCTGATAGGGACGCTTACGATACACTGTGTCAATGATAGTTTGGAGGGCTGTATAACACCCTTGGAGTTCATTGAAGGGAGCGATTTGTACAATATTACTGGCTTTGTAATTCCAACTACATGGGAAGACGGAACATTCACATGTCCAGCACAGGCACAACCGCCGGTATCCGATCCGAATGGACCTTATACCGGCACGGAAGGAGTTGCGATGTCATTTGACGGTAGTGGCTCTTCTGACCCCGATGGAACAATAGACTCTTATGCTTGGGACTTCGGCGATGGTAACACAGGAACTGGCGTGAATCCAACACACACATACGCACAAGAAGGCACTTATACCGTCACATTGACCGTGACCGACAACGATGGGGCAACCGATACGGGCACAACAACGGCAACGATTGCCGATACCGAACCTACCGCAGACTTCACGGGAACGCCAACGAGCGGACTTGAGCCATTGACGGTGGATTTCACCGATGCGTCAACTTCGTACGATGGAATTGTGTCGTGGGACTGGGACTTCGATAACGATGGCGTGATAGATAGCACGGTGCAGAACCCAAGTAACACATACTCAGAAGGTACTTATACCGTGAGCTTGACTGTTACTGAGGGCGATGGTGACAGCGATGCCGAGACGAAGGTGGATTACATCACCGTGACGATAGAGAATCAACCGCCAGTATCCGACCCGAACGGACCTTATTCAGGCACGGAAGGAGTTGCAATGACATTTGACGGCAGTGGCTCTGATGACCCCGATGGAACAATAGACACTTATGCGTGGGAATTCGGTGATGGTAACACAGGAACAGGCATGAGTCCAACACACACATACGCACAAGACGGCACTTATACCGTCACATTGACCGTAACCGACAACGACGGTGCAACCGATACGGGCACAACAACGGCAACGATTGCCGATACCGAACAACCTACTGCAGATTTCACGGGAACGCCAACGAGCGGACTTGAGCCATTGACGGTGGATTTCACCGATGCGTCAACTTCGTACGATGGAGTTACTGCATGGGACTGGGACTTCGATAACGATGGCGTGATAGATAGCACGGTGCAGAACCCAAGTCACACATACTCAGAAGGTACGTATACCGTGAGCTTGACGGTTACCGAGGGCGATGGTGACAGCGATACCGAGACGAAGGTGGATTACATCACAGTAAGCGAAGCGCTTCAACCCGAACTCTGCCCGGACAAGTACAGATGGGGTAGTTATAATTGGGACCCCTTCCCACTTACCTTTGTTGGTAGGCAGGGAGTCCGTTTCGTGAATACTGGCGAAGGTGATGCCTATACCGTAACTGCGACAGTTACCTGCGTGCCGATTAACGTTGTGGCTAGTGATGATACGGTGACACTGGGCGACATACCAGCAGGCGGTAGTGCTTGGAGTTCGGATACGTTCGAAGTTCGCGTTGACATGACCAATCCGCAGGACCCGAACAAGGGAATAGTATGGCGAGTGGAGTACGACGATGCTGCTGGCGTGCATCATGTGGTAGATGATGTGCCTATATTCTGTGGACAAGAGATAAACTGCCCGTGAGCGGAAAAAGATAGAGAACTACGATAAATTGCAAAAAGTGTTGGGGCGAGTTTCTGCTCGCCCCGGCGTTATTTTTTGGCAGAATAAAAAGCAAGATGCAAGAAAAAAGAGGTCGCTTGCATGACGAAGTGGCTAAGAGTAAGAAAGGTAAAAGAAAGGGAAGCGAGAGATGTTTAAAAGTTTGCTGCGAAGCGTTTTTGATCAAACATTCCTAAAGTTTGATGCACGAGGAGGAGTGGGTGCTATATAAATATCCAAACAAAAAGGAGGTAAAAAAATAAAAAAATGAAACATGTAATTGCAACAATAATAATCCTTGGTATCTTGAGTATTTCACACACTGCTCTGGCAGCGACGCCATCAAGCCCGTTCATAGTATATGGATACGTTTTTAACAATGATGGAAGCGAATGCAATTATCCAAAGGTCAACGTAACAAACCTGAACATAAGCAAGGAATGGGATGCTGGGAGGAAAGAAGGTTATAATTACTACCAGATCATACTTACTAATGGCACTGACATAAATGCGAGTGAGGTACTGCGGTTCAATGTCACAAGTCCAGATGGAAGTCAGTCGAATATTACAGAGCATACGGTAACCCCGGAAGAGATAAATAATGGTGGGTTTTTTGGCTTCAACATCTCACTCTCGATTCAAGCATCAGGACTGTGTGGTGATGTGAACCGTGTCGGTGGAGTAAATATGGGCGATGTGGGAGCGTTACACAACTACGTGCAATATGGGTATCCAATCTCCGATGAATGGGCTGCGAACGTGAACTGCGCTGGCGGGATAAATATGGGCGATGTGGGAGCGTTACACAACCACGTGCAATATGGGTATCCACTGAACTGCTGTGTTGCGAAGGAGAATAGAATGAAAAGATAAAGCGGCGGAATGCCGCTTATTTATTTTTTTGTGATAAAATGGGAAGACGAAAAAGAAAGGAGGCGAGGAGGAAGAGGAAAAAAACCACGGTTTAAAAGATCCGAGATGCACGGGGACATGCCCTCAAACTTTGAGAAAGTTTGATCAAAAAGGGGGGTATCGTGGTAAGTGCATCGATAGCGACGAATAAAGGGGCGCTATAATAGAAGGCGAAAAAGTGAGGGAGAAAAGGGAAATAAGGAAATGAAAGGAAATAGCAAAAAGTTGGTGCCCATAGCTTTGATCGTGATATTACTAACTTCAGCGATGGGCGTGATTATAGCGGCAGATATAGAAAGATATACCTATACTGACCCAAAAAATATAACAACATGCCTCCACGATAACGAAATAAACAGCACAATTACATTTTCAATTTCTTTAAATTCGCCAGATAATCAGACAATAACAAATAATACTATCCCAGATTTCAATTTTACGGTTTCAGGAGGCTGTCCCACAAAAATAACAGCCATAACGGCAAAAAAATACACCCACCCACCAACAAACAACCAAAGACCCAAAGTACGGTAACTACTTGAGAAATACAACTAACACCCTAATTAGCAGCCACCCTAGCTGCTGGACATGGTACCAAACCGACAATTTCACGTAATGAAATCCCCATTCTACATAATTTCGCCCACATCACCTTCATATTATGCGCCGTGCACACCAGATTAAACTCATTACGCACATTTGCTATACCCCTAGTAAGAAACTCCAAAAACTTCATATTATACTTGATATTCCCAAACGGCCATTCAACAGTCGCCTTTCGCTTTTTGTACTCCTCTTTACCCGCCTCTGACTGCATCTTAGCAGCCATCCGCCTGCGTTCCGCCTCATACTCATCGCTCGTGATATTCTTTTTTTTGCCTTTTCCGGCACATTCTACCTGAAACGGGCATTCACTGCAGTTTGCACCAGAATAATAGTACTGTAACTTACCTTTAACCATATATTCGCCCTTCCTGACGAGTACGTCGCCATTAGGGCATATAAACTGG
>QENJ01000037.1 GCA_013374505.1 Candidatus Methanophagaceae archaeon | reverse complement strand
GTTATCGCTTTATCAAGTCTCTGCTTTGCAGGCACGATTCTTACGTCAGCTTCATGCTCCGGCGGTTCAAGCATGGTGATGTACTTGCCATCGTAGTACGGATAGTATGGGTCAGTAATCACCTCGTAGTACGTTGTCGTCCATTCTTCCGCGGTCTTGTAGCTGTTTTCTCCGATACCTGTTGAGTTCAGATCGTTTATCCAGAACCCGGAGACATTGTAACCATAAAATCCGCCTCCGCCGTGGGGGTCCTCGTCTGTGTGTATTCCCCGGACCGCCATCCAGTTTGCATAGTAGCCTTTTGCTGGAAGTGCGCCGGGACGGCACTGTCTAAAAATCTAGTGATTTATCACCGCGGAGAGCGCAAAGTACGCAGAGTTTTAAGAGTGTTTCTACTTCTTGCTAAGTTTTCTGATGCCTCTGCGGTCTCCGCGTGCTCTGCGGTAAAATTTGAGGATATAGTGATTGCACTAGAAAATTCGACAGTGCCGCCGGGACCCGTCCATTGCCACCAGCAGATGCGGTGCATAGCCCAATTAAGACCTTCGTCATCGCCTGGCATCACACCAACCGTGAAGGTATGCCCGGAAGGCAGAGGAATTATCCCCTTCAATGTATTCGCCAGACCCATGGGGTCGACGTAATATTGACGACTCAGGTTACTGTTATTTGCACGGCCCATTGCTTGCAGTTGTATCTGGTCGTAAGCAGTGACATTCTTGAAGTTTGCCCACATCTTCATCACCGCTGCTCCTGAGTAGTTCAAATCGTGATTCACTTCGTAGGGATAGTCGTAATGTATACAAAACTCGTCCAGCGTAAGATTAGCGTTGAATACTCCTCCAGCGGTGATAATATCTAGCGTAACGTTGTGCTCTGTAACACTAACAATATACGTTGACCCATTTGGGTGATATTTGTTCAGGTTATCCTCTGTCACTTTCTTTGCGATGATACTGAGCCTATCGCCTTCTTGCACGTCACTGCTGTTCGCAAGCACGAGCTGATAGAAGTTCGAGCTCGCGTTCGTTTCAGCCGTGAATACGTCACCTGTGTCGAGGTTTGTTACTGTTACATTTGGATTATAAACCGGGTCGTTTCCGGTATCGAATGCGAAGCCATAGATGATAACTGGTGTTGGCTGTGCAACCGCAGGCACTATCAGGCATAACGCTATCAACATGCTCACTAAACAAACAATACAGGACTTTCGGCCATTTTAGGTTATAACGACAGGTTAAATTAAACAACTTCAAAAATAAACTTGCACCATATTGAGAACAAAAATAAATATAAACGCGTATATTACTTCAATTTGGATAAACTCATCTTTTCGCCGCCTTCAATTTTTGGATTTTATCTTTTAGTGGTCATATGCACTTAAATGTTGTTCAATCTAACATGTCGTTGGACCGAAAGTCATGCAATACCCATTTTCTTTGTTTTCATTTTTTCTTTTCTCGCCTCATAAGTTTTAAACAAATTGATTCGGAACCCAAACCAAAAGGAAAAGGTTCCGAATTACTTTCGTCTATGGTTCCGACCTGATGTACAGGTGGTCAATGTGAATCGTAGCCTTACTGTATTTTCCCGGAGTTTGGTCAGTATCAGTCACGCGGATGCTGACGGTACCGCTGGTCGTAGGTGGCATCTCGTAACTCAGATTAGTATCCCCAAGCGTGTTAACTGTTACCATAGGAACATAGTCGCTGCCGTTCCAATATGCGAACACAAAGTCATCACCTTCATCACCCGTATCTATGCGATGAGCTCGGAGATGGAAAGTAACTTTATTTCCTCCTGTCACGTTAATCGCCCATTTATGTTTCAAGCTGCTGATTCTGGTGCTTGGCTTTCCTACCGTTGATTCTTCTTCAATGACTTCGTAATCACCGTCAGATTCATGGGTAGATATGAAGTTGCCGCCTATTACCTCGCCCTTCACTGTTTCTTCCGCCCATGCAGTATCGTTCACTCCAGCAGGTGGATGCAGTGTTAGATTGAAGTTGAACAGTCCACCATTGTTAAGCTCAGTCTGTGTTACTGTGTGGTCAGTTGTATTGAACTGCGTTGCAGCCGTGTCTCTGGCATTGACCTCAAGCGTGTCGGTAGCACTCAGATCGAAGCTGTCGAGAATAAGCTCGTAGTAGTGGTAACTTGCACTTGTCTCTGCCTGCCATATCTCGTTTTTGTTTACGTTGGTCACATTAACGACAGGACCATTGCACGCAGTACTATCGTTGTTGAATACGTATCCATATTTTATGTACGGTGTAGGTGGAATTGGTGGTGGTGCTGTTGGTGTTGCATTTAACTCAACCGTATTGGTATCCTCATTTGGTGGTGTTGCACTGTCCTCCGCCCTCACTGCAAAGTAGTACAGTTGTCCATTCGTCAATCCTGTAACTATGTAAGGAGAAGGACCTAAATCTGATATCTCCGTGCATCCCGTTCCCGTTGCCGGCGAGGATGTGTTGTAGTAAACATTATACTTAACAGGCGGGCTATCTGCATCGGTTGCAGTACCATACGTCACCATTACTTCTCCTCCATTGCCTGTATCTGTGGCTGATTGTATCCCTATCGTTGTATCCCACGTTGGTGGTGTCGTATCCGGTGTTGATGATGTATAGTCCACGTAAACATAAATCCAATCGAATGTTATGGATTCTGGTTTTTTATCGTCATCATTAGTACTTTTAACAACTAAATTGTTTAATTCGCTATGTGTATCAACTTCTGGACATTCTAAGCTGTACAGTGTCATAGTTTCCGATTCCTCACCAGTTTTCGTACACAATACCGTTCCATCATGACCATCTGTTCCCTCAATACTCCAGGTTCCACTTAATGTCCCGGATACCTTATAATAAATCATAACGGAATTAATACTTTGAACTGACAAGTCACTTATATAAGCATCCATATGCTGCCCCTTTCCCAGAGCGTAAGTAGTACCACCCTCATTCAAAACCGCGGTATAACAATCCGTGTTATCGGCATCATCAATACTACAAGAACTCACGGATAGATTCATAGTGTCTGGAGCACCAATCGCCGCGGACATAACCATTGCCAGTGCTACTATACTTGCCATTAATATCACTCTTATTCGTTTGTTCATTTTCATTTTTTGCTTTTTCACCTCCTAAATTTTTTTACATAGAATAACGAATAGCCAAATGTGGATTTGTGAGTTTTTCCCATGGCTATTGCCTGCTTCACTAGTGGCGATTATCTTCATTTTTCCCGTTCTCAGCACACATGTTTTCTTTTTTCCCATGCCGCTTTTTTTTGCTCAAACTTTTTTTTCTAAAAAGTTTGATGGGGGAGGAAAAAATTAAACCCCCCTACATTGTTTTTTTTCCTTTTTGTGTGTACCGGTATTGCATATCCGAACTCACGAACTCACCGTTCCGTCCTGATCCACGAAGAAAACGGTCCCATCAACGGTAATCTTCCAGTCCGGATAGTACGGACTCGCATCTCGATAAACGAGTTCGATACTCGGCTTCGATTGTAGATTACTGAGTCCACTGGCG
>QENJ01000036.1 GCA_013374505.1 Candidatus Methanophagaceae archaeon | reverse complement strand
TCTGTGCCCAGGAGTAAGAAAACGTACAGGCGTAACGGTGGGTACATATGTTTTGGCCTGTTGTTTTTGCAATGCTGTTTCTGCCTCACGGGAGATAACGAAGGGGTTGTTTTGGGGCTTCGGGGGTGTAGAGGTAATGGATAAATCCGCACTTGGAAGACAGGCGTTTTGAACCTGGTAATCATTTTTCTTGTCAGCGAGGGCATTGCATTTTTTAAGGAACTTTACGCTTTCCACAAAGTTTGCTTTTCTGGTGACCATGACCATGTCGATGGTGTTGAAGTTTTTTTCACAACGAAAGCATCTTGCCAGGTTGGTTTCGGGGTTTGTGGCGGTATTGAACTCTGAGCACAAGGGACAAAGAAAACGAAAGAAGCCTTCACTGATCTTTGATGGAATCATTAAGATTTTTTCGATCAGGATATGGATGGGGATGAGATTTCGCAGGTTATAGAGTTCTTGAGAGGAGAAGCGTTTAGTGTTCATGTCACCTCCTTTAAAAGATTTGAAATTCATCGAGAGATTGTGCCAGGATAGCGGCGGTCACCTTCTGTGAATTGTTTGCGGCAGCGTTGAGCAAACAGGCTGTGGCAAGATTATTGATTAACCTTGGGACACCTCTGGCATACTCATGGATGTCGTTTTTAACTTCTGTCTCAAAGATTTTTTCGGAACAGCCAACGCGACGCATGTGGAAGTCGATGTACTGATGCGTTTGGCTCAGAGCCAGTGGAGGGATATGATAGCGAACGGTGATTCTTTGAGCGAAAGCAGTATGACATGAGCGCCTCAGTTCCTTTTTGATTTCTGAATGTCCAATGAGGACCATTTTCAATCGGTCTGTATCCTCGATGGCAGAGCTTACAAGTAGGCGCAAGTCAATAAGGGCATCCGGCGCCAGCAGATGTGCTTCATCGATCAAGAAGATGGTGGTGATGTCGTTGCTTTTGGTTTTCTTTAAGATTTGAAGGAGGACATTATGCTTTCCCCATGCCGGCCTCTCCCCCATGGCGCTTACCAGGATTTTAAGGAAAGAGGGTGCATTAAGGTGGGTAAGATGGATGTAAACGGGATGGTAGCGGTTTTTCCCAAGGGAATCCATAAAGAGTCTTATGAGTGAAGACTTGCCGACTCCCTCATCGCCTGTGATTAGGGCAATCGTTGCATGATGGCTGATGCAATTGAGGCGAGCTGTGCCTTGTGTCATGCGCTCGTCACGGAGGATGCCGTCGATGGGGACTCTTTCGCTAAAGGGGTGATCTGTCATTTTGAAATGTGTTGTGAACATGGCTTTTATTCCTTTCTCAAGTTTTGCAACTGGTAGGCGAGATGAGCGATATTCTTAACTTCGGCCTTCTCAAAAGCCTTCACCAGCTTTGGTTCAGTGAGATCTGAGTGCTTATTGTATAACTTCTTAAGTGTTTCCAGTTCTTGTGTGTTGAAGGCGGAGGTTCCGCCTTTTCGTCCCATCAATGAAGCAAGTTTTTGTACAAAGGCCGCAAAGGGCCATCTTTGGCGACTGATGAGTTTGGTGTAATCGATCCCTTTTGCCTGGCCGCTTAGCTGTTTTTCATGCTTGGCAAGGATAAGGTCGATATAGTTGTGCCTGGGTTTGGATGAAGGTATTTCCTCAACGGGATGGTTTCTTTTTTCTCTGTTGTACAGCGTGCCAGTGGCAAGGAATTCTTCGTTTTTCGAGTAAATGAAAACCTTGTCCATGGTGGAAAATGGGTCATAGCGAACGAGTACTTTGTCGCCGCGCAATTTGGGATCAACGCTATAGAAGCGCTTGTCGATGGCAACGTCCGAGAAGTCTGGATGAACAGTTCTTGGCAGGGTTTTCATGAAGAACTTGATGGCGTAATCCATGTCGATTGTGCGCATGGTATTTCGACCCTCCTGAAAGAGTTTTCTCGTGATTTCTTTGGTCTCTGAATGCACTGTTTCATGGTAAACAACGTTCAGCCAGGCAAAAAATGCCTTGTTGAGTTTGTGAAGGGTAAGGATATCGCCGGCCCGGACTTCGGCCTCGAACTGGTCCTGGCTGGTGCCGAATATACGTTCCACGAGGCCTCCTGGCGGGGGGTCTCCAGGAGGTCTGTGGAGCAGCTTGATATGCAGAGCATAGCAGGCGGCTTTAAGGGCATTTGCGTGATAGATCTTGGCGTTATCGACATAGAGCTCTTTTGGAATGCCATGGATGGTCCAGGCGCGCAGCAGAGAATCGATCAAGATGTCCAGGGATTGCCTGAGATAGTAGCGCCCTTCCACGACATAACGACTGCAACAGTCAATAAACAGGGAAATATAGGTGGGTTGCACCTCGCCATCAACGAGCACATATGGCCCGTTAGAGAAATCCCCGACCCACAACTCGTTCGGGTGCTCCCGAGTCCAGCGACAACGCACTTTCTTTTTGACGACACCCAGCTTTAACCGGGTAGCGCCGTTTTGTTTCAGGTGGCGGTACAGAGTCGAGCGTGGGATTTGTACGTTGCAGTAGTCTTTAAGAAAAAGATTGATGGCATGATGGGAACGTTTGGGTTGATCACGCTTAATCTCGATCGCCTTGTCGATGATTTCTTGCGCTACAGCCCGAGGTTTGCCCCTGTCGCAACGCCTCTTTCTGGCAAGGGCCTCAAAACCGGTTTGCCTGTACTTCTTCAGTTTCCGTTTGAGTGTGGAAAGCGACGGCTTTTTCTTCTTGCCGTTTGGGAAAAGACATTCTTGCCCACTGAGCTTTTTGAGATACCGGTGCGTCTCATCCGGTTCGATCTCCCCAAAAAGGACCGGATGCAAAAGAGAACACCAAAAAATTGCCCATTTTTCGTCTTTCGAATGCATGTTCACCTCCATCAGTATTTGATGGAGGGAACATACCTCAATTCCAGCCACATGCTGTTGCCAAGTGTGGGAAAATTTTCTGGCCAAAGAGGCGCTGAAACTTTTCGCCTGCACGCAACAGACACCGGGTGTTCTGAAGGATGTTTTTTCTCTGTAAGCTTCGATACTTACATGGATAAACAGGGAAAACCTCGCGGAACATGGAGCTTTGCGGATCTTTCTGGCTTATCAGATGGAGGGCTTGATTTAGTGTTTTCTTCATTGAACCCAGAGAACTAATCCACCGCCAGGGCGTGGAATGTTCAAGAAAACGCTCATCAATATCGTCGTCGCTTCCTTGATAGCCAATTCGCATGTTCTGATGCCATACCGTTTTGCGGTAGGTGCGCTGTTCGTCTTCCACATACTCCTTGCACAAACGCTCCATATCCATGAGGACATAGCGTTTGTGCGGCAAGGCAAAGGCAGGATAATCGGTGAAGGTCTTGCCGCAAATCGGACACCTCCACCGTACCAGTAATGACTTGATAACATGAACAAAACTGCCAACAATGAAACGAAAAAACCGCACACGACGCTCATGTCGTATGAAAGTTCCTGGTTGTTCGGAACATCTTGGGCAAGGAGCTTGCGGAATGGCGATTTTTCCGGATATGACTGAGTCTGTGTGCTGCCTGATTATTTTCTCGATTTCTGATAC
>QENJ01000035.1 GCA_013374505.1 Candidatus Methanophagaceae archaeon | reverse complement strand
TTTTCCTAACTTATTTAGGATTTGTTTCAGAAACCGAACTTATTTAGGGCTTGGTTTATGTAGCCCTAAGAACAAACTGTAAAAAAGAGTTTGATCAAAAACGTTTCGCAGAAAACATTTGGGGAAAAAATAGGCAATGAAAAAAATGGATAGAATAAAAAGAACAAGCGCGGTGGTGGCGATAACGGGTATCGTATTATTTAGTGTTATTATATCATTTACGGGAATTGTAAGTGCAGAGCAGATGACGCCAGAGGAACTGTTCGAGAATTTTTCCGGCGGATGGGCTTTCAATGGCACGATGACTGTGGGAGAAGAGATAACAGCTACTAACGGCACGAGGACAGTTATCCGGACAGAACCGACTGCCGTAGAGTTCGTGGTGATAACACAAAAGGACGAAGAGGAGGAAGTTGAGACAGGGGAAGCATGGTGGGACGCGGTGAAAGCAAAACTTGCAATCAAAGAAGGGGAAGCGGAACCTACGTATCGGAACCTGACAGCAAATGGGTACGGTGGCACATATGAATTGGAAGGCGGTATTCCAGAGCTGAACATTACGGAAACGGTTTCCTGCGAGGAGAGCGAGATTTTTGTTGACGCGAATACCACGGTAAAGACCTGGGTAGCGAGCAATGCAACCGGTGTTGTGGTGGCCAAATGGGAAGGTACGTTCACACGGACCGAGGTATGGCATGTAGTAGAAAACATTTCGATACAGGATGCGATTGCCAATGCCGCGGATGGCGATACGGTAATCGTGCATGAAGGTATTTACGAGGAGCAGTTGTATATTGCGAAGAGCATCGATTTGAAGGCGGCGGAAGGCGAGAATCCGGAGATTCGGGCGCCTGATGCGGTGGGGCTTGAAAGCTATGACTACGACTGGATGATGATGCTAGTCTCATTCACACCGGTAATCATGGTAAACGGGAGTTCTGACGACGTTAGCGTGGACATCACGGGCTTTGTAATTGATGGCAGTTCAGTGACTCCAGAAAACTCAGAATATGGTATCTGTAGTATACGATATTACAACGCCAATGGCACGATCGAGGACAATGAGATAAAAAACATCTGGGGCGAGAATGGCGATGAGGAAAATCCGGTGTTCCCCTTTCCATTTAACCGCTTTAACCTGGTTGTATATTCCAATTCCTCTAATAACGTAACCATCCACGGGAATAATATCCATAACTATACAAGTAGCGTTGAAAGCATTGGGCTAGCCATTTTAGGCAGCGGTGCTAAAGCAATGGTTACCGAAAATTCGATCAGCGGTGTGAGATCAGCGGAGTTTCCCGATCAAACTGGCATCGCAGTAGCTGAGGGCGCCACAGCCACGGTGATTGGCAACACTATCACAGACCATATCTACTTTGAGGAGTACTATTATCCTCCTTCAATTGTATTTAACGATGCAAGTGGCACAATAGGTGGCAATACCATTATTGGCGCCGGTATCTGGGCGAATGAAGGATGGTCGAGTTTGAGCTCGCAGACGGTTTCTATCAAGGATAACATCATTGACACCTCTGAGCTTGCTGGGCTTTCTGATGTGACTCCCTGCGGCATCGCAGTTAGCACCCACGGACATGCATATACTGGTGGGGAAGAACCTTCCATCACAGCAACCATAGAAGGCAATCAGCTCACTGGCGTATCGGGCAGCGGAATTGTCATAGGAGATGATGTTCTAGAACATAATCCTCTCGGCACGGTTGTAGCAACGATCACCAGAAACACGGTCTCAGGCTGGGACATTGGCATCGAACTGCTCAAATGCTCGAACAGCACCGTCTACCTCAATGACTTCGTGAACAACACGCAGAACGTTCTTGTAAACGATTCGACAAACGTATACCGCTCACCGGAAAGGTTGTATTACGCCTACGAAGACAGAGGCTACACGAACTACGTGGGCAACTACTGGAGTGATTACGAAGGTGCAGATGCCGACGCAGATGGAATTGGTGATACGCCTCACGAGATAACAGGCGGCAATCCCGACAACTATCCACTGGTGGGCCCCAACGAGAACTACGAGCAAATAGGCATTCTCGTGATGGCACACGGCAGTCCGAGCGATTCCTGGTGCGCTCCGGTTAGGGCCGCCGTGCAAAATGTGAGTTCGCCTTATCCCGTAGAACTTGGCTTCTTAGAGTTTGTACCGAACGAGACGATAAACGTTGCAGTGGACAAGCTAGACGAAGCAGGTGTTACAAAGATAATCGCAGTGCCTCTGTTCATATCTTCGAGCAGCGGGCACATTGCCGAACTCGAATACGTGCTTGGGTTACGAGCGGAACTGTCTGAGATGAGTATGATGAGCACAACACAGCAAGAGCCAGTGACGAACGTGATAAGCATCATGCGAACATCCGTTGATGGTGTGGAGCTGGAACGGTCTGTCATATCACGCGAAGGGCGATTCTTCGTTTCCTACACGCCGATAAGTGGGGGCATAAGTATAACACAGCACGGAGGAGGAGCGGAGGAAGAGGAAGAACTCGTTCCGGTTGATACGACAGCGGAAATCGTACTTACGAATGCTATTGATGACCATTGGGCGATTGCGGATATTCTGGTGGATCGCACGGTGGCATTAAGCAATGACCCTGCCAATGAGACGGTCGTATTTTTTGCACACGGAACTGATGATGAAACCGATTTTGCAGGTTGGGTAAACAGTTCCGAGTCGTTAGCAGAGCAGGTGAAGCTGAAATTGAAGCACGGGTTGGGGGTAGATATAGAGGATGTGCGATATTCATTTGTGTTTCCAAATGAGACGCAGCATTCCGATCTCTTAGTAAAAGCGGTGGTGGAGAATGTTTCCGCGACCTCTTATCCTATTGTGATTCCGTTGATGGTCAGTGAAGGGTACTTCACGAATATAAAAATACCAAAGCTGCTGGAAAACCTTAGTCACGCATATCCGGAAAAAGGGGAGAGAGCGCTAACGCCGCATCCGGCTGTAGCAGAATGGATCGAACTCACTGCAGCTAAGGAGCTCAGTTACCCACCGGTACTGATATATGACGGAGAAGAACTGCTGGCGATAACAATAGAGGACGCAGGAAGACATCACGGTGAGGGTATGATAGAGATATGCCCCTGTGTGGCATGTGCCTTCAGGTCAACCTTGCGAGCTTTTTCGGACGAAGAATTGTGGGATGCAATACCACAACGAGGTGATCTCAAAATTATCACGGCACATCCATCAGACGGGCACCAAATGACATTTGAGTACATACTGGGTTCGTCCGAAGACCTCGTGATTAAAGAAGGAGCGGACATAGTAAATATTACCGCAGATAACTACGATTACACATTCATCTGGAAATCAACCAGTGATTCGGTTGAACTAAAAGTAAACGAAACATTATTTCAGGAACGTTTCTTTGAACTGAGGACGAAGAAGAAGCTGGGAACTGCAACCCCTGAAGAGACGAAGACGTTTAAAATGCTGAAGGGAGAGCTAAAGGAGAAGTTCATGTATCTACCAATGACCCGCGTTTTCGATGAAGTATCAGGCACGAGTTTCGGCA
>QENJ01000034.1 GCA_013374505.1 Candidatus Methanophagaceae archaeon | reverse complement strand
GCACTTCTTTGCTATTCAGGTATCGCCAAATGTCAGAAAATTTCCTATCTATGTCTTTAAAAGCGATTGTGACATGAAATGAGCAGCTTTTCTTCTTATCCCATTCTTTGAGTTCGGTATACTTCATCAATCGCTTTGCTAATTCCCATCTCAACTCTTCGAGTTCTGTTGAAGGTTCAATATCTGCGTAAATAACATTGCCATTGGGTTTATTGAAATATCCAAAGCCTTTGAGTTTGAAATTCACGAGGTTGTATTTTTTAGCTACACTTTCCACATCTCTGATCACTCTTTCTATATCTCTCGTTTCAAAAGGACCCGCTAATGAAATATGCGGAACAGGTCTTTTCCTTTGTCACACCTTTAACATGAAATCTTCTCGCAACTTCAAAGATTGACCTCTTAAGGTATCTCCTAGCGTATCCATGGAATCAGAATTCTATGAGGTAGTGTGACATTTTTGTTTAGTTGCCTCTAAACCATTTTTTATCGCCTTTAGCCTGAACCCACGTTTGTCTCTTTCCACAAATCTTACAATATCGCCTCCACGTTTTTACATTTGACGTGGGACCATAATCTATAAATGTCTTCCTTGACCATTTATGTAGTCCGATTTTACAAAGAAACATCCTAACTTTTGTCATTTGAGATGTTTGCCTTTTTCCGTTTCATTTCTAAAATCTTTCTGTCTCTATCATGATAAGGATCAGAAAACCCCGCTTTTAAAATACTTTCTTTATCCGTTCCCAACACAGAACAATCCCCTACTTTATCCTCTTCGCAAAATCAAACATACCGCAACAACTAAACCAACAACAGCGCACATAAATTCAAAACACGGCGTTGTGGGAGTTGGCGTTGGTATCTGTGTAGGTATCGGTGTAGATACAGGTACAGGCGCAACACTCGGCGACGGCATAACCGTTGGAGTTGGCGCAGATGTAGGGACAGGAGTCGGAGTAACAACCGGAGCAGTCCACAAAGGCGTAACTTCTACTTTAGCGGCTGGCGTTGTTACCGGTGTAGGCTCAGACGGTATTTCACCGATATTAAGACTTTTGACCACGCTCTCGTCTTCCAGGCCACACGCCTCTCCTGACTCGGTCTTCACCTGGAACGTATATTTACCTACTTTCCAGCCACCGATTTTTAAACCCGCAGTTGTACCATACGCCTTCAAATCCGATACTGTTATGTCTGTGAATTGCTGATCGTTCTTCGCATCCCGAGATATTTGACCTGCCGGTCCATTTATGACAAGGTCCACCACGTCCTCATCAAACAGGTTTATCCCTGCGGTATCTACTCTAATCGCGGTTGTACCTACCATGACACCCTCAACCGTTGCAGAACCTACTTTAATCTCTAAAGGGATAATCGGAGCTTCGACAGAAAGCTGAGCTTCGCCATTCTTTATCGTGGTATTATAGTTCACAAAAAATGCCCCAGCCGTTGGCCAGTTCACGTTATAAATACGGTTATTGTCTGCAGGGTACGTATTCGCTACATCGCCACTTACTACCCTAGACACTACTACCGGTGTGCTAAAACCCTCAAATTCAAGATTCTGTCCGATCAACACTTTTTGCAGACCGTCTTCATGTGCTGCAATAAGGTTGAAGTTCCCGCCGCTATTACCTGCACTCACTATCGGCACAAAAGCGGCAAATACGGTAGCTAACATAATCGCAGTGCAGAACAAGCCATATCTTTTCCACATCTTTCAGAACCCCTCCCCCTTCGTATTTACATCCAATTTGTCTGTATAATACATATTACATTCGCATTTATAAAACTTTAAGTGTTTCTTTATTTCCGAGTATGTGTTGTGCCTACCAGACAGATATAGCTCTTCTTTTGCTTTTGACGGTACATGGCACCGTAAACGAGCATACTCCTGCGTTCGCACCCGGATATGTGTACAGTGACACATAGCATCACACAAAGCACCTTATATTAAAATGCACCTTAAAGTATTATAGCACAAAAAGTATGGGTGAGCGCAACGAAATGAACGAAACCAGTGACATAGAACTGTTTTATGCTCTCTTTCCGGAACCCGTATTAGCGAAGGATCTCATAACTTTACTTGAAGATTACAGAATCAATTCACGGTTAAAAGCCGAATATCCCGTTCTTGGTCTACAAATATCAGAAATGAACGTTCATATGGTTTCTAAAAGGCCTTCTATCCACGAATTAGCTAATGATAAACAGCGGGTGGTGGAGCTTATAGCGCAACGGTTAATTGCGGGAACGACAAAAGAGCAAGTCCCCGAAAAAATTATGCCCGCACTTGAACAAGCTCTATCAATAACCCACACTTTATCTGCACCTTATGCCGATGTACACGAAACGGCAAGGGTGGCGGCAGAGTTATATTTCTTGATAGATGACAACTTTCAGGGACTCTACCAACCACTGACGCCTTTTTCTGCTCCATTAGATCAATCACAAGTAGATCAAAACATAGGCAATTTCGGGCGAACCGCGCGGAAAATATGTGAGAAACAGAATAGCGAGCCAGCCAAAAGTTATCGGGACGACGATAACAATGCAGATGACGCGGTAAATGATAAATGTTGTTCGGCTACGTCACCGGCTGGAAATGGCTCTAAGCATGATTACGGTCAGGTGTATCAACCATCGGATTCGGCGGGCGTTTCGGAAGGCGCGATACGAGAACGGCTAAAAGCATTGTACAAAGAAAAAGGGATCAAACCCAAAGACGTGGAGACAAGAATTGATGCTCTCGAGCCGAGCAAAGTGCAGGATTATCTGAGCGACCTTGAAACAGTAATTACGGCTGGAAACGGGCTTCAAAACGAACGAGATACTTATTTATATCTGGAATGGGGTAGCGACATTAAAGATTATAGATTGAATTGGTCGAGGGTAAGAGAACGGATTTTAGTGGGCGGGTCTGACGAATTCTATCTTGACACAATCCGGAAGTATGCGGGACAGATAAAGGTAATCCGGCGAGAGTTCCAGATGCTCCGACCCGAAGGTTTAGTAAAATTACGGGGTCAGTTGGATGGCGATGATATTGACCTGGATTCAACGGTTCAATATTTTATTGATAAGCGATTACGGCTCTCACCGTCCGAGAGGAACTATGTACGAACCGAAAACAGAACACGGGATATAGCAGTTGCGTTTCTCGTGGATATGAGTGGCAGCACGGCAGGGTCAACAATTTTGTGCGAAAAGGAGGCCTTGATTTTGATGTCTGAAGCATTGAAAGAATTAGGCGATGCTTTTGCTATTTTCGGGTTCTCGGGCTATGGACGTGAACATGTGATGTTTTATGTAATAAAAGAGTTTGAGGAGCCGTATGACCTGAAAGTGCATTGTAAGATT
>QENJ01000334.1 GCA_013374505.1 Candidatus Methanophagaceae archaeon | reverse complement strand
ATCCAAAAATGCCTTAGCACTGCCATCACCGATGAACTTTTGTGTGCCTGCAGAGCTGAAGTCAGAGGTAGTAGTGTTATACGAGCCTACTGCTACGGTGAAATTAGCGTCAGTGGCAAATGTGGCATTAAGCGTTAGCCAGCCGGTCCAGTTCCCGACGGGAAATTTGACATCTACAGTTGCTGCTTCATTTGCTGTCCAATTTGTTGTATCACCATCAGGTATTGTTAACGTGCCTGCAGGCTTGGACATGTTTCCCTTATACATTTTTGTATCGTTATGCAGGTACCACGCTTGTGCGCCGCCTACTGTGAAGGTGCCGTTTTGGGGGGGTGCTGTGCCTTGGTCTGCACCACCTGAGTCAGATAACTCTATTCCACTCAGATTCAGATAACTCGTTTCTCCTGGTTCACCGAAAACGCTGAAGTCGAGTACGGCCACCGAGCCATTGTTGCCATCTAGTATTGATGCCGCTCCAATTGTAACTGCTATTCCCCACTCATGGTATCCTAGGTCCCTATAAGAACCAGACGTTAAAGAGCCTTCATGAAGAGCGGTAACATTAATAATGCTGCTATTGTACGAAATATTAAACATTATAGTTACAATCGGTCCGTTCTGCGGATTAGTAATGTTTACGGGTACTGTTACATTGGTATTTTTGTACCCATTTGCATCCTCAACACCAAAGCTGTCCGCAGTAGGACCCGCAGCCGAAGCAGATAAAGTAAAGGCTACTAACACTGACAATATTATCACCGCTATCGAGACTACTTTTAGCACTTTTCGGTACATTACCCTATTATATCTATCTTTTAGCATATATTTTTCCGTCTTTCCTCGTCCGGACAAAAGGTATCTTCCCCAGCTTATAATCGCTTACCCCTTCTGCTCTTCGTTTTTCTATATGAACTATACCCTATATAAAATTAGGGTACATATAAACATTGCAGTGTAAAAATAGGTAAATATCAGACACGAAATAAAATTGATGAATTGATGAATCGGGTTAAAACTGGGGCGAGTTAAAATATCAGCCAAACAAAAGAGAGGAGAGGGATAGGTCGAAACATGACAGGGCACAGATAAACGAATCTTAAGTTCCATCACAATACGCAATTGCAAACTATCTCTTAGAACGAAAAGCAGTTGCAGAAGAACTTATGGCTACGCTTTCCTTCGCCGCTGCACTAAATACGCAACTGCTAATACGCAGGCAATAGCGAAAATAGCATCGAAACCGGGTGGACTTGGTGCTGCTGTGGACGTGGCTGTTGGTGCCAAAGATGGGCTTGATATAGGTGATGGCGACACCTTTACGGGAGATGCTGCTGCTGGCACTACCGATGGCGTTATCGTGGGCGTTGCTATTGGAATAACAGATTCGACAGCGTCCGGTGTTATTGCTTCTCCCTCCTCTTCGCTTTCCCCCACGGGTGATACTGTTGGTGATTCCGTTGGCGACACGTTTAGAGATGGCGAACCTGTAGATGATGGAGTCTGTGTGAGGTTGGTATCTATAGTGAATGTACCATTTTTTGCGGGTGCCGTGTCAAAGCCCACATTTTCGCCACTCAGGTCAGATAACTGTAGGTTATTCAAACACATATCTGTCGTTTCTCCGGGTTCACCGACAACACGGAATTTGAGCAACGCTATGATGCCACTCGAGCCATTTTGTATTGCCTCCACATCTCTTCCCGTGTACGCAATCGAAACCTTAGTGCCCCAATCAAAGTCACAGTATGCAGGACTTCTCCAGCTAGTGGTTATAGTACCTTTCTTAACATCCACAACGTTTATAACATTATTATCGTATGCGACGTCAAAGATTATACATGTAACCGGACCGTTTTGCGTATTTGATATGGTTACTGGTACGGATACCGTGGTATTCTTATATCCGCTTGCATGTTCCATACCAAAGCTGTCTGCGGTTGGCTGCGCTAATGCAAATGGCATGAACATCCCGAATATAACCGGTACTAATAGCAGGGTTAAACAAACGGTTAATCGCGTATTTTCTTTTTCCATCTCTTTATTTTCCTACTGTGGTTAGAGAGGCTGTCCCACAATTGATTTTGACACCATTTTTTCTCCTTCTTTTTGGATTTAGAGCACTATACACCTTTCTTTTTCGGGCAATTTTGGATTGTTGGACAGCCTCTAGAATACATAAAACATTTTCTTTAAAAAAGAAAGATTTACCAAAGTAGTAATACTGTATAGAAATAGTTTTAGAAATAATGAGTGAAATACCCAAAAAAATAACCCTCCTACCCGAGACGAAAACGTCATGAATAATAAAAACATAAAGATTAATTGGGTCCATGCAGAGTCTACAATAATTCTAACTCGTTTAAAGCCGCTCGTATTATCAGCGTTATGTCACCGGCATCGGCTAACATACCATTAATGTTCAAATCGTATCTCCAGTCAGGTGTCAACTTGTGCACAGACGCTCTTAGCATCATCGTCACATCACCGGCATCGGCAGAACGCCCGGTTATCGTTCAAATCGCCTTTTCTCAAGAGGACAACGTTTACCGTTTTTGTTCCGCCCGGTTGTATAGTCACCAGCGTTGAATCATCCCAATATCTTAGTTTCGAGAATTTTATATAGTATTCCGCAGCTTCTACCGTTGTGAGATTGAAATAACCCGTTTCGTTTGTGGTGGTTGTCTCCAGCACTACACTTGAGCCATTCACGGTTAGAGTAACACTTACACCCACCATTGCAATTCCCGTGATGGTTGTTATTTGTCCTGTTGTTTTCCCGGGTGTTACGTCACCGAGTTGTACAGTAAACGTACCATTCTTCGCAGGTGCTGTGCCTACTTGATAATCAGGAGCACCTTCAGCCAGTTGTATATTCGATAAGTTCATCTCGCTCGTGTCGCCTGCTTCACCAATAACGCTGAAGTTAAGCAATACAACAGAGCCGGTAGAAACGTTCTGTATCGCATGCTCATCTACAGAATCATAAACAATTGCGACCTTGGTGCCCCACTCATGGTTACAATATGCAGGAGTATCCCAGTCTGAGGTCAGAGTACCGTTCTGAACATCCGTGACGTTTATAACGCTGTTATCGTATATTATATCAAATATCAAACTTGGAACTGGTCCATCCTGGACCTCAGTGATGTTTACTGGTACTGGTACTATTACATTGGCACTATTGTAGCCGCTTGCATCCTCAACACCAAAGCTGTCTGCGGAAGGCTCCGCGGAGGCAGATAAAGTGAGGGCTACTAAAACGGACAACGCTATCGCTGCTACTAAGACCACTTTTAGCACTTTAGGATATATTATCATCGTCTACATCTAGCTCCCTTTTTAGTATCTTTTCGTTTCCCTCTTAGTTTCGGGGCAATATATATCTTCCTTCCCCTTCATCTAACCGCTTACCCCGTTCACCCTTACTTCTTTTTTCTCTATAAACAGTTACATGTATTTTTTGACTCTATTAAAGACCTTATTTTCTCTGCATCCTCGTGCTACTTTTTATCATTCTCACCACCTGTACATCTTGTCCACCATGCCCCTCCCT
>QENJ01000033.1 GCA_013374505.1 Candidatus Methanophagaceae archaeon | reverse complement strand
AAACATAAAAATCCTTCGAAAAACAATACTGACCATAAGAGTCGTGATGTCTCGGCTTTAAGATGCCACTAACCCTGCCCATTTCATGCTGCACCTTAAGCACCACCTTTATAAATCATTGTCAGCGCAGAGTCAAGCTTTATTTTGCCATATCCGCAATATTTTCTGCACCACGTTTTTTCGGCTCAAAACCACGTCCAAAATATAACTTTCAATAAAAATAGGCAGTTAACAATAACGACGGCGGGGAAACGGGCGATTTTAGGGCTTAACTGTTTAATAGGAGATTGAACAGGGCAGGCATTCCACCGGGTAAACTTCGCTTGTTTTCTGCGAAAAATTTAACGGGGCAGGCCCCAGTACCATCTGCCAGAGCTACGGGGCCCCGATGTGCGGGATCTACGCCCTAGTTAAACAGAAAAAAAGATAGGTTTTACGGGGTAAACTTCGCTTCGACAGGCAGACTTACACGGACAGGCATTGTCCGAACGAAAGTCATGAACTACAGCAATCCATTATGACAGGATAAGAAGTTTTAAGTTGTAGGTTTTACGTGTGTGAGGAGTCAAGGGATAGAGCTTTTCATATCCTGAATAATATTTTTAACGGTTTTTCCTTGGAATATTTTGCGGCGCAGCTCAGTATAATCACCTTCGCCACGGTCATAGTCCAAAATGAATTTTAAAGCTCCGGCCGGACCTAATTTATCTCTCAGAGCCTCCCAGCCCACTCTTCTAACTCTTGCAGGGGTTAGTTCATTTAATCTATTCATTTCTTAAAATCTCCCTGAATACAAAATCAATCAAATTCCGGCAAACAATTTTAATGTCATCAATCCGATCCAGCTTTTTGATGAGTTTATCGTCACATGTTACAAAAAAATCGGTTTTTGCCTTTTCAGCACATGAAATATGTATGGCATCCATGCCCATCAAGCCGCGATTCTCAAGCTGCACAGCTCTTGCCACAATAGTTTCATCATAAGCTATGTACTCTACAGAATGTCCCAAAAAGTCTGATATCTTCAGTAAGTTTTCTATATTAGGATTTTTGCTGTTTTCATATTCCATCGCAACCAAGTATACAAAACCTTTTGCAAGCCTTATATATGTTATATCTGTCGACCATACCTGGTTTGGTCTTTTAATCTCTATACTGTTTAAAAGATAAGGATAAATCTTGTGCTTAGAAAATGGTATGCTCAAACGTGGTTTCGGGAAAATCGCCTCCAAACCCATCGTACGCATCAGACGCCTTACTTTATTGTGACCGATTCCTACTCCCTCCCTATGTAACCATGCTGTCATCTTCTCAACTCCATAAATTGGCGCTTTTGTGTACTGCTCGTCAATAATACGCATTATATCCTGATCTAAATCGCTTATTCCGATAGGCTTATAATATAAACCGTTTCGCGCAATTCCCAGTAAAACGCACTGTCTTCTGATACTTAATTTATTCCCTGTTTCGATAGTATTACGGCGTATGTCCACCGGCAGGTCTAAAGCTTTTTTTTTAAAAACCCCACCTCCATTGTTAATTCCCCGATTCTTTGGTAAAGGCTCTTTTGCTCTTGTTTCATTTTCTTTAACTCCTGATTGCCCTTCCTTGAAAATATCATTGGCGCAGCTTCAAGTATTTTCTTTTTCCATAGCCCGATTTGATTCGGGTGTACTCCATATATACCTGCCAATTCGTTCGTCGTTTTATCTTCTCTAATCGCATCAATCGCTGCTTTTGCTTTTGTATTAGCGCTGTGCGTCTTTCGCTGTGGCATAATACCCCCTCATTTTTTACTTTTTAAACTCATTTCATATCACAAATCACCACCTTATTTAAACTTCAAAAATGGTACAGAAATTTAGGAGTATTATAGCCCCCATGATATGCTGAGATAGTATCTGTGATAGGATTTTCTGTTCTTTAAAATCCTTGCAGCCAATGATCAACTTGGGGATTTTCAACCGTTCTTCGCAAGAAGGGTCTTTGCCACGGAGTATCGACAGAAACACCTGTTGTGTGTTGTCCACACGACCGCTGAGTTGGGACTGCTCCGTTTCAAATGCTTCGACTTTGCCCTTTATTCTGCCAAATTCGGCATCAACCTCAACTCCGGCAACCGTCACCTTAAGTCGCTGAACCAAAGATATTAGAGCAAAAAGTAAAAAGGGAAGAAATAACAGCCCCAATAGGATTAGAACTTGATTGGTGGCGCGAACACCAGATAGAAAGGATATATTCAGTTGTGCACCTATTTCAGCGATGAAGAAACCAAGCACAATTATCACATAAACAAGGATAAGGCTGTGTCGATAATATCTCATCATTTTGGGTTCCTCCTGCTGATTAGGCATTGACTCCTCCGATGGGTAATCTGCGTGAATAGACGTTAGGGCAGTTCGATAAACTTGTTTTCAATAAATAGCTTTTTCCCCTTTAATGGGCCGTTCACTATTTCAACCCTGGTAAACTTGCTCATCATGCTATCCAAGTTTTTATTATTAAGCAGGAATTCGCTCCCCCATTCAATTACTACAGCCCGGGTTCCGCGTGGAAGTTTATATTCAAAATCATCATCCAATCTCTCCCTTCCAGCAAGCATCAGCGAAGTCTCGGGAACATTCAACCTTACAACAGTTCCTTTAAAATATTCTGCTTCAAGCGCATCTATTATTCCCTGCGCTCTGAGTTTTTCCAGATTCTCATTAAAATTATTTATGAATATTTGGTTATGCGGATTCCTGCGTGAGGCGATAAAGTGGATGTCTTCTTCAAACTGTAATGGCTTGGCAGATATAATCCCTATTTCCATTTGGTTGTCTGCAAATCTTTCATTAAGGATCTGTTTACCAACGCGCTTCTCTGCTAAAACGATGTAGGGTGCGGACTTGTCAAAAAGCTTCTCAAAAGCTATGACCTCTCCCTCAACCCGCTCACTTTTGAGTAACTCTATAATTTCTGTAGGGTAGGCGTATCCCTCGACAGCTACTAGCGTGAATTCTGACAAATCAGGAATTGTATCGGCGTGCTGCAGCTTGATCGCTTTTTCCTGGTTGAAATTGTAGAAAATGACAACGTTTGTTTTAGTCGTTGTTAAAGCATTAGAAAAGTACATTTCTCGAGCACGATCTCTTACATTCCCATTTCTATCGATAAAAGACCTTTTCCAAAAGGGAAAGGTCCCGCGAACGCCGGTGTTGGTATCACTTTTCAAAGCAAGCTCATAAGCCCGATCAAAGGGAACAAAAATGTGATTCGGCCGGTAGCCCATACGTTTCAATACTCTGGTGACAATTTCCGAAGCAAGCCCATATCCTTTCATATCCTTGGAAGTATAAGGCTTCCATTCTCCAGTCAGAACATCGATTGTCTTAAGAACCTCACTCCTTGGGACGGCAGGTAAAAAGACAAATGCCAGAAATACAAAAACCAATAACAAACTTTTCATAAAACGAGTCAATTACCACCCCTTGAAGTGGTGTGCCTGGAAGGCACGCTTCTTCTATTTTGTTCTTGATATAAACTATTGCCACAACCCCAACTGCTCTGCTTGTTTGT
>QENJ01000333.1 GCA_013374505.1 Candidatus Methanophagaceae archaeon | reverse complement strand
ACATGGAACGGCTATCAACAGGGATAAAAGGACTTGACTCATTAATCTAAGGTTATCCGAAAGGGCGGGCGATTCTCGTCGCGGGCGAGTCGGGCGCGGGAAAGACAATTTTTTGATTGCAATTTCTGAATGAGTGCTGCGAAGCCGGTGTTACAAGTGTGTACATATCGATGGAAGAACGACCGGAAGACCTAAAAGCCCAAGCGATGAGTTTTGGCTGGGACCTGGCTGATTACGAGCATAAAGGGTTATTACGGATCGTAGACCTCTTAGAGCGAAGGATGAGCTGGGTAGAGGATGCTGCCACGCATGGACTAGAAAAGCCATACAAAAGTCTTATTAAGATCGTTTCAGAAATTTACGAGGAACGGCGGTTATGTGCTCTACCAATTTCGGGCATCCAAAAAGAAAAGAAATCGGTCCCGGATGTCGTCATTTTAGACAATCTTGGTGTCTTCGCAATGGGAACCTCAACACGGGAACTAAGAGAACAGTTAGACGCTCTTGTATTCAAATTAAGTGGACTGGGCTGCACATCGCTTATCATCTCTGATGATGCAGTAGCGAAGATAAGCCAGGATATTATGCTGTATTCCGTTTATGGCGCGATTAGACTACAAAAACGTGACAATCCCTACACTAGTAGGCGAGAACGGGTGATGGGCATCATAAAAATAAGAAACACGAAAATACCGCTTGAATATCTGTTGTTCGATATAACGGATAAAGGCATAGAACTAATCGTCAAATCAGAAGACTGAAATAGTAAACATAATATAGACATATTTAACTAATCAGCACAAAATAAAACAGAACAAAGGGGGATGAGCGAAAAGAGATGAACTCCAAGGAACTTCACGAACTTGCATCAACGTATATACCCGGAGGGGTTAGCAGCCCTGTTCGCGCGTATAAACCGTATCCGTTCTTTACCAGTCGTGCGAAAGGATCGCGGATATACGACGTTGACGGTAAGGCCTACATTGACTACTGCTTAGCGTATGGCCCACTTGTACTCGGGCACGCGAACGAAGAAGTAAAAACCGCGGTGATTGAACAGCTTGGACATGGCTGGCTATACGGCACACCACATGAAAAGGAAATTGTGCTTGCGAAGAAGATAATAACGCATTATCCTTCGATTGAGATGGTCCGGTTTGTTAATACAGGCAGCGAAGCCACAATGGCGGGGATAAGACTTGCAAGAGGTTTCACAGAGCGGAACAAAATAATAAAAATCGAAGGCGGGTTTCATGGTGCTCATGACGGCGTTCTGGTAAAAGCAGGCTCGGGTGCCACCACATTGGGTATTCCGGACTCGCAGGGCGTGCCGAAGGATTTAGTACGAAACACGCTTCAAGTTCCGTTTAATGATTCTGGGCTACTTAACGATGTGCTGGAGAAGAATCACGGTGAGGTCGCGGCGGTTATAATAGAGCCAGTTATGGGTAATGTAGGACCAATACCACCGGAAGATGACTATTTGAACGAAGTGCGGCGAATAACAACGGAACAAGATGTTTTGCTCATCTTTGATGAGGTAATTACAGGGTTCCGGCTCGCGTTGGGCGGTGCACAGGATTTTTACGGTGTGACTCCAGATTTAACTATATTGGGTAAGATAGTCGGTGGCGGGTTCCCTATTGGCATGTTTGGCGGTAAAAAAGCGATTATGGAGCTTGTGGCTCCTTCCGGTGGTGTGTATCAAGCAGGTACTTTTAGCGGTAATCCTGTTTCTGTTACTGCGGGTAGCAAGATGATAGAGATATTAGAGCGTGAAGGAGTACCCGAAAAGCTAAACGAAGTTGGTGACAGGATGCGGGCGGTATTACGTGATATGATACATGATTCCGGATTCGAGGGCTATGTCGCGGGTGTGGGCTCAATGTTTAAGGTGTTCTTCAGTCCCGGCGGTGCAAAAGTAAAGAACTATGCTGACGCTTTGAGTTGCGATAAAGTCGGATATTTGGGCTTTTTCCAGCGGATGCTTTCCGCGGGTGTGTTCTTGCCGCCTTCGCAGTTCGAGACGAATTTTGTTAGTTTCGCGCATTCGGAATCGGATATAGAACGGACGTTAGGGGCGTATAAAGCTAATCTTGTGTAGCGGTAGTCATAAAATAAAACGTAAGTCAACTTTTAGCGCATTCCGGGTGGGCGTTTTCGACCGAACTTTTTGATTTTAAAAAATGGGAGGGGAAAAAGGTTGAAATGAAAAGCGAAAAAATGAAAACAAGAGAAAAAGGAAAAACGGTAATAGCTCTTGCTATGGTTGCGATTATGTTAGCTTCGTTTTTTGTCGCAACGGTACCAATAGTAAGTGCAGAGAGTAGGGGCGATAACTTCAACCATATCGTAAAACAAACAGAACCACAAAAAGTGCTAATCGGGCAGAATTTACAATTTGAGGGTTTCGATGTACCACCGACAGTATATAGGTTTCTATCAGGTGATTTAGAGAACTCTTATGCGGCAAATGATGAAAACCGTATCTACAACGTAAATTGGCCAACGTGGGGGGTTTATTATGTAAACGGTAACTTCGACACACCGCTTTTGGTTGAATACGCGGATATACCATTAGTGCTCGAAGTTGTAGGCACAACGCTTAGAGTAGATACCACCGGAATAAACCTATTCGATGAAGACGTGGTTGATCTTATCATAATAGGTCCAGATGGGCAGATAAAAATTGACGAGACGAATAACCAAACATTTACAAATATAACGGTATCCCAATTGATGGTGTTTGGTGATGTCGGACTCAAAACCGAGGGATGGAAGATAGGTAATTACACCTTCCAGGTAAAAACCAGGTCTGCAAACGCATGTGGATTGGAAGCTGCGAGCGCCGTAAGGAATTTAGAAATATTAAAGGGCGGAGATTTTATAATAATTAAGCATGTTCACAATCTCAACACAGGCGAAAACTTCTCTACGATTCAGGCTGCGATAGACGATAATGATACAGAAGATGGGCATACAATTACGGTTGATGCTGGGACTTATTATGAAAATGTTGTTATATCGAAATCAGTTACAATAACGGGGATTGGCAATCCAATTGTGGATGTAGGAGGAAAAAGGAATGCAATTACATTAACTGCGGACGGAATTACACTTGAAGGATTAACTGCAATTTCTGGCAGTTCACGGTGGGAAGTAGGGATTAAGGTAATTTCCAGCAATAATAGCATTACTGGCAATACTGTCTACGGCAACTACGGCCCCTACGGCATCTATCTCTCAAATTCCAGCAACAATAAGATTACAGGCAATACTGTCTGCAACAACTGGGATGGTATCTACCTTGACTATTCCAGCAACAACACCATTACTGGCAATGATGTCCACAGCAACAGTGGGAATGTCCACACCAGCAGTGGGAGCGGCATCAGCCTCCACTCTTCCAGCAACAATGACATTACTGGTAATACTATCTGCAACAACAGCAGGAACGGCATCGTTCTTTGGGTTTCCAACAATAACATTATTACTGAGGCTGTCCCACAATTATCCAACAACGACAGATAGCATCCCCCTATCACAAAAATATTTATTTCTAACACCTATGCCCTTTAGCGTTTGTCCTACAC
>QENJ01000032.1 GCA_013374505.1 Candidatus Methanophagaceae archaeon | reverse complement strand
GAAAAGATGCAGCAACCTGGAAGCGGCATTGGAATTCTCGGATAAAGGCTGCAAGATGACAATTTCTAAATGAGCTGTCGTGGGGAATATAAAAGATGAATGCAAAGAGAATAGCAATCGCAACAGTAATAGGGCTTTTATGCGGGCTGTTTTGTGCACACGGGACGTCAACATTGGAAAACCCGAATTTTGTGGTTACAACTGGGCTTCTAGCGTCTGTTGTTTATAACCGCGTGTTAATTGGATTAGTCGTTGGAATAGGCGATAACATAAATCTTCATCCTGTTCTGCGGGGCGCGCTCATCGGGGCAGTGATAACAATGGCGCTGAGTATATTTTCAATCTTTGATGGAGACGCTATGGGCGGTTTAACACTTATTGCGTTCGGCGTGGTGTACGGGATCATCGCGGATCTTGTGGCAAGTAAGTTTGCGTAAAGCGGGAGCAAATTTTAAAATCAGAATTTGAGTGTTGTTTGGATGTATCGGCCATTGGAGTTTGTGATTCTTTTGGCTTCTTTTTTTTCTTTGACCTCTTCCTCATCATCATCGTATTGTGATGGTGCTTTAGCGTATGATTTAACTATTTCGGGATACTTGGTATCTGCATCAGACACTTTTGTTTCTGTGTGTTGAACGACAAAACGCCACTCCTCGCCGTAATCATAAAGAAACAGCAACTTATTCTTGGGTTTGTCAAAAGCATCGTCCACGTTTGTTTTTGCTGCGTCTCGAGAGTCTTGCAACTCTGTCGTAACGCCTGTTGACGATTCATAGCGTACGTCCGAAGTGGTCCAGTCTTTTATATTGTTATAGAACCCGAAGCCGTGCTCAAAATCGAATTCAAAAACGTCTAATATAGCTTCTGCTAACTCGTATAGTGTGAACTCTCCGGGAATAGCTAAGGTTCGATAGGGTCGCCCTCTAATACTGCCGTACCAATCGCTCACTGTTACTTTGAGCAGGTATATGCTCTTTCCCTCTTCGATATTGCGTTTCTTCATGGGCGATTCTTCTCCTTAATTTTTATAGATAAAATGAAACGGTGGGTAAAAAGCAATTTTCAAAGTTCATTGTCGCATCGAGTTCATAGCCTATCTCCCTAGAAGACCGTATGAACTTTGCTCGGCACACATTTTGTCACAGTAAAGTGTCACAGTAACTCATATTACTGCGTTGGATCCGTCTTACTTTTGGCTATTTTATTTATTAAACCAAAAATAACCAATTTTGTGAGGGCACGCGGAACCTTTCCAATTAATGACATTTCTGGATTCTTTAGCATTCAAGCATGTCATTTATATAGAGTGTATAGTCCCTTTTCATATATAGACCACCTCGTTTAAAATTTTCTCCTTCAGCTCTTTTCTCACCACTGGCTTTCTTACCAAGTCAACCTTTTTCTTCAAAATCAGTTGGAGATACCGTTCAAGATTGATGAATTCAAAGAGGTCGGGCACTTCATAAAAGTCCACAAGAATATCTACATCACTACCACTCTTTTGCTCTCCGCTTACAAAAGAGCCAAACACTCCTATCTCTTTTACCTTGTACCTATCCTCTAAGAGCTTTTTGTTCTCTTTGATGATATTTTTCATCTCTTGAAAGCTTTTATCCATCTTCCACCTCCTTGCCGTTCTTTTTGAAATATTCTATTCTATGCACATTTCAAGCAATTGATTATATCCGTCTTCCTCGTCAGTAACAAACCACTCTTTTTTCTCTTCATCGTCCCAAAAGCAGATTTTTTTTGTCCCAACCGTGTAATATCAATTTTATATTTCCATATTTCATTCAAACACCCGCCTTATGATTTCTGTTCCACATTCATTAAGCCGCCTACGCCATTTTTTATTTTATATAATCCCTGATCAACAGCACACACAGCCTTTCTAAAAACTGAGATATTATCTTTCAAATTCATTTCGTACAACTTATTTAAGAGATTTAAATATACTGATTTATGTTCTTTATTTTTCTCTGCTGGTATATGCGTTATCGCTTTAATAATGCGAACTAAATCGGATTTTAGTTCATCGAAATCATCTACCAATTTTTGTGGGTCATTACACAGAAGGTTTAAAAAAACGCTTCTTTTTACAATTTCAAATTGATTGGGCTTGAGAGAACGATCTTTAATATACGCATCACAAATTTCATCAATACGTCTTAATTTAATATCCTCTTCTATTTTTATATCACTTATAACTTTTCCAAGTTTGTAGTTTTCTTCTTTGTCGTACTTTAATCTTTCAATTATTTTTGTTCTTGTACGATGTATCGGGTCTTTTAAGTTTTCCAAAATTTCTATGATACTCTCTACTGATTTACCTGACTTTTTAACAAAAAACCATAGTGGTAGGAGTCTCACTGTTTGATAAGCCAGCACTTCTAAATACTCTAAGGGGTAATCCACATTCACCATTAAAGAATGCTTTGTATATGTAATCCCTATGAATTCCCGAAGGGACTTTTTTAGTTGGCAATATAGCCCCTGAAATTGGTTGAACGTCACCGAGCAATCTTAATGTTGGCTCTCCACCTTTTTCAACAAATTTACCCTCTTTAATGAACTTCAATTTTGAAAGTAAATCTTCATCTATGAGAACTTTAGTTCCGCCTTCTTCAAGTGTCCCCCCCTCCAAATTTAACAACGCCAGATTATTAGGCGACTCTTTTGCCAATCGGAATATCATATCCTGCCATGATTTCTTTTCGGCTTCTATTCTTTCGTTTATTATTTTTTGAAGGTCTGTAGCTCTAATAATTTTTGTCTCCCCAGAATATCGATAGTAAATTTCGCCCTCTTTCATCACATTTGCATCATTATTGATGCACATTACAGGTTTTTCTTTTGTGGGATAAATATAGATAATTCCAAAGTTCTTCCCGTCTATTTCATGGTCGTATGGTTCCCATTCAATAGTCGGAGAAAAGCGTGAATTTAGATATTCTGTTATTTTGGCAGGGTCTTTTCTTGAAAAATTATCGCTTCGAAGACCTACTAATTTATGGGGCTTATCCTTAATCCCAAAAATAACGTATCCTCCTTTGTTGTTTGCAAAAGAACAAAATAATTTACCATATTTAGCTTTATCGCCCCAATTAAAATTCTCTTTGACTTCCAACTCGGCGCTCTCTTTGCGTTTCAAAATATTGGTTTTGTCTGCTCGACACTCGAAGAGATACTCTAAAGTTTGGTATGAAAATACATTTTCATACTCATGGCGGTTTCCATTGGTCATGATTATTTCCTTTGAAATTTTATCGTCATTCATCATGGCTTTTTTTCGGGTAAAGCATGGTCGAAATTAGTCTGATTCAGCAAGAATCGCTCATAAGCCTAGTTTTCTAGCTGATGAATCAACACGTTCTTCGTCCAGCCGAACTTTTTGGTCATTTTGATATTTTTTCTCGCTCGAGGTCGTCTTTGCATTTGCTCATGATTAATACATTTTTAGTCCAGCTAATTTCTGCAACCAGTGGTTGTAGTTTTTTATTTACTTCTTCTCAGCACCAAATAAGCCACCGCTATTAAGCTACCGATTGCTAAGATAACTCCGAACCCAGGCGTTTTTATATCCCCTTTTGTTTGCACCGCA
>QENJ01000332.1 GCA_013374505.1 Candidatus Methanophagaceae archaeon | reverse complement strand
GGCATTGCCAAATGCTTCGGCTGCTTCCGGACCATTACCCGTAATTATTTTACCGTCTCGTTCCACAGCAGCACCCGTAAATATAGCACCTTTCTGCACCAAATTGTCCTTTACCGAGCTAAAAGCAGTAGCTTTCTTTCCTTTTAGTAAGCCCGCGTTTGCTAATGTCGAAGGCGCTATGCAAATTGCAGCTACAATCTTACCGGCTTCAAGCGCATTGACGGCTAATGCGTGTGCTTGCGGGTCATTAAAGTACACGTCAGAACCGGACCCACCCACGAAAACCACAGCGTTATAATCATCCGCACTAACTTCCGCTAACTCCTTATCCACCTTTACTGTCGCACCAAACATACCTGTCGCTCGCTCAACACCCTTCGAGGCTATTGTTACCTCTGCCCCCGAACGGCTAAAAATCGCCTGCGGTTCCTTCAGCTCCTCGTCCCGGAAATTCTTGGGCGCCACAACCACCAAAATCCTCTTTCCTTTCAAGTCCACCATTCTTGTCTTACCTCCAATATGTCTAGTAATAGCAACACAAATATTTAAAACTATCTGCAATTTTTAAATGTATCTTGTGCGTTGATAAAATCGCAAATATTATAAAGACCTAGCATTAATGAAAGAGCATGGACTCTCAAGAGAAACAATCGGCAATTGCAACTGCTGCGGTACTTTTGGCGTTCTTTGTGCTCATTGTGTTAGTAGCCACAATTGGCGGTGGTTTACGCTCGGATATGCGATCAGAAATAGAACTTGTGGATATTGACATATCAGCGGAAGCGCTGGGTATCTCAGAAGCTTTACTAAACGTGACCCTGTATCTGGATAATTGCGGTAGCGCGAAATCCAGTGAAATAGACGTCATGGTGAAAGCTTACGATACGGACACGAACTTATTCGTCATTTCGGATGAGACAAAAGCAGGTAAAATCTGCGGACGTGAAATGAATTCCGCGTGTACATACTTGAAGCTACCGAAAGAAGGCGGGTATAAACTGCAAATACTTGTTTTTGAAGACGGTGAGTGCATAGAGCGGGACGAAAGAACCATCTACGGTTTAGAGAACCTGGAGCCACCCTCAGATGCAAAAATCGCGATACGTGAAATTGATTTCCTCGTGGAAACCGTGGAAGCAGAGGGCGAACAGGGAAAAGAGCATGCGATCGTGAATACCACTATTTACATTGACAATCTCGGCAAGGATGTCCGCGGTCTTAGGGCGTTGATAAAGGCAAGGGATGACGAGACAAGATTAATCGCAGACAAGAACTGGGAAGACCTTGGGTTTCTTAAAGAAGGCACTACTACTCTACAATACACGGAACTAAACGTGCTAAATGGCCGGGATTATATATTCGAGGTACAAATATGGCAATCGGAACGGATAATAAAAGAAGGTAGTGGGATGGTCAGGTTAAGCCCGTTTGTTAACAGAACCGTAATATTAGAAGAAAAAGAGAAGACGGTGGAAATTTCACCCGGTGTCGGTATCAAAGACTTCATCCCGTCAAGCAAGCCCGTCCCAGAAGCGGTACCACGCCCTACTCCTGAGCCGGCAGCACCTGGTTTTGAAGCATTATCCGCAGTTTTTGCTGTCTTCGTTGTCTTTGTAGTACTGCTAAAGAGAAAGATAGGAGGTGTATGATTATGGAGAATCGAACTGACGAGCAAAAAGAAGAGAGCAAATCCATGGACATTACGCGGTATTTCCGTTTTGGCGTGTTTATAATCCTTATGCTATTACTTCTGGTTGCTACATTCCAATTCTATTTCTTTGCTATGGCTACTATTTCCACGCTATTCAGTTATAAATACCAGTCTCTGGTGCAAGCAGGTTTCGCAGCTTGTGTCATCGTGGTTATTATATATTTCTTGAGAGCGGTAATATTAAAAGAGAAATGAGAGCGTTATACATAGGGCGGTTTCAACCCTATCATCTCGGACATCATGCAGTAATAGCGCAGATAGCTTCTGAAGTGGATGAGGTCATTATATGTATTGGATCCGCGCAGAGGAGCCACGAGCTGGAGAACCCTTTTACTGCTGGAGAACGTTATCTGATGGTTTCTAAGTCATTACGAGATGATGACATCTTCAACTTTTACATCGTGCCTATACTGGATGTCAACAGGAATGCCATCTGGGTATCGCACGTTGAGTCGTTAATACCGCCTGTGGACGTAGTATATACGAATAATTCGTTAATTGAACGGTTATTTGAGGAACGGGGCTACAAGGTGCATGTGCCTTTACTATTTAACCGTAAAGAGTATTCCGGTAGCGAGATAAGGAAACGAATGCTGAACCAAGAGAACTGGAAGGTTTTAGTACCTGAAGCGGTCACAGAAGTACTAGAAGAGATAGACGGGCTAAGTAGAATGCTGGATTTACGTAGATGTGATACATGAATTAGTCGTTTTCGCATATTGATTTTTTACCTTCGCATAGATAGATGGTCCGTCATTTGATACTCCAAACACATCTGCTCGTAGGCTGGTTTTGCCTCGCTTTAGTGATAATTCTGTTCCAACGTATTCTGAAAGACAATTCTTTTGCGTATTCAAGAAAGTTTCTACCGCGGGATACAAGTCCTTTTCGTGCCTATTAAACTCCTTCTTCGGGCACTTAGAGGCAGGGCATGAGTTATATAACGCCTGCAACCTCAAATAAATTGCGGTAAGAAACATCAATCCAATATTTAGGTCGTGCGGATTCTACCGATGAGCGTTTGGCGCAATCTGAGAAATACCCCTCATATAGACGTTACATACGCTGTGATTCGTTTTAAATCCTGCTTTCTGTGATTGAATTCACTTATAACTTTATCTATTCTCTGCATTTCATCATAACTCACTATTTTTTCGCCACATTTCTCGCAAACCTTCGCATGGACGTTTTCAATAACTAATAACTCCTCACCCATCCATATATCTTCTTTTACTTCTGTCTCTTCCAATTTGCCCCCACAAATAGGGCATAATTCTTTTGATTTCATCTTCTTATGGATAATATGCTGTGATTATATATATCTTCTTCTCGGCAACAGCACAAATTGTATACAGATATTTATGATGTGTGAATTCTATTCTGTTCTTTTTCCCAAACTCGCGTATCTTTTTCAAAACTGCCATTTCATATACTTCTGTTCAAAGTAGGACTTTAAATAAGGTACATTTACAATTTATCCAGAAACGAGCGGCAATTTCCTTTACACTTCTACCTCTAACTCCTGAACACCTGCGAATCGGGTAACGGGCAGCTCTTTTTCTTCGGACCAAAAAGTCTCAATATGCGCTTCTATTGCTTCCTTTAGATTCGCCATGAGTTCGCCAAGCGTCTTTCCATAGGAATAACAACCCTTCAGCGATGGGACAGTGCCGATAAAAAAGCCATCCTCATCCTTTTTGATTAATACGGTGAAACTTTGTTTTGTCATTTGGCTTACCTCGACTACAATATTGATTTTTATTAATTTAAAAGTATCGGGCTTTTTACCTTCACACAAATAGATAATCTTTTCATCTTCGTTTGATACTCCAAACACATCTGCTCTGAGGCTCTTTTCCCTCTCTTCAGCGATAAGATAATTCACTTCCAACGTATTCGGCAATGCAATT
>QENJ01000031.1 GCA_013374505.1 Candidatus Methanophagaceae archaeon | reverse complement strand
TATCGTTCATAGGGCCTACAAGTTTTCATAAAAATTCGCTATACAAATGGGAATCTCGAGAGGGTAAAATAAAAGTGCGCGTGGCAGATGAGGCACCAAATGGAGTTTATGCTGTACCAATAACAGCTTCGTGGCAGGGCTACTATTTTGATCCCGCAAGGGGGTATGTACTTACTAACCTAACGACAGTGGAAATAGCTGTTTCGTTTAATGTGGTAGGACACGGACTGATAAATATAGGGCATGTATCCTCAGATCCTACTGATATAAAACCGGGCGACAATAGTGTTAAGTTGACTGTTGCGATAGAGAACAGTGGGGAAGCAGCCGTGAAGGATGTTACATCGAATTTGAATTGCCCTGAGGGCTTCAAACCTTCGTGGTCAGGAACAGACAGATCATACATCGGCAGGTTGAATTCCGGCGATTCGAAAGAGGCTATATTCAATATTGATGTTGCAAAGACAGTAGCCGCGGGGGCCGTATAGTATCCCGCTGGCGGTAAAATATAGAGATCTAAGGGGCGGCGAACACGAGGTTATGCGCTCGGTGGACATACTGGTGAAAGTGAAACCGGAATTTGACATCGTCTCTTACTATACGGTGCCGGAAAACATAAGTGCCGGCGATACGGGGTTATCATTACAGGTGAAGATAAAGAATGTAGGGTCGGAGAAAGCGGAATCTGTTAGCGTTCGGGTAACAGGGGAAGCGGATGTGCCCTTCACGTACGACGTAAAAAGCGATCACGTGGGTAATTTAGATATAAACGAAGAAGGGGATGCGATACTTAAGTTTGACGTGGATAAAGAGGCCGTGCCGAGGATATACCGGCAGAACATAGAGATTAGATGCACTGGCGATCGGGACCTTAACGATAACGAGGTATACATTTTTGCTAAGGACATCCCGCTGGAAGTGAAGTCAGGTGGGTCTTCCGTTCCTGGCTTTTCCGGGCTATTCACCCTTCTCGCACTTGTTTTCGTCTTTGTCTTTGTCGTGAGGAAAAAGGGTGCGTAACATCCTAGGTCGCCCTTACAAACAATGAGAGGCTAAAATGGCGCAAGAAGAGAAGAAGTCAGGCATAGAACGGGCGATGTTGCGTCTGGCTTCATTCCAATACAAGCATTATAAGACGGTAGTGATAGTGAGCCTGCTATTAACGGTTTTTTTTGCCTTTGGCGCACTGACACAACTGGAGTTTGAGGGTGACATAAATAAGGAGATGCCACAAGATCATCCGACTTTCGCTTTAAATAATAAGGTGAATGATAAGTTCCCGGAAGACGCCATACTTACTGTCGTTACTACAAACGAAGGAACGGGTGCAAGGGATATAGTATACGATGTGAGGGACCCAAAGGTAATTTTATCTGTGGTTGATTTAGCTAACCAGCTTGAGGCAGAATCTAATGTTGACAGCGTTGTGTCCGTGGCACCGTTATTTGAAGAAGATATACCACAGGATTTAGAAGGCGTGAAGGAGCGATTAGCTCTTGTTCCTAGTACAGAAGAGCTTTTTAATGATGATTATAGCATTACGCTGGTTGCAGCTATATTAGGCCAGAAATTACTCGAAACTGACGATATAGGTCAAGCGATGGATATGATAACAACGGACATTGCAGCAATAACAAAACCGGCCGGTGTTGACTATCCGATAACCGGAACTCCTCCTATAATATATGTGCTAGTAAAGATAATGGCAGAGGATATGGTCCTCACCACCACAGTAGCAGCGCTACTAATTCTTGTGTTATTGAGAGTCGTGCTGAGGTCGTCAAAAAAGGCCATTCTCGTATTCATACCTCTGGTTTTTGGTATTCTATGGACTTTCGGGATATTGGCATTCGTGGGCATAAAAATATCCGTCGCCTCTGTCTGTATGGGAGCGATTATTGTCGGTCTGGCAACGGAGTATGGGATATTCATGGTTACGAATTATTTTGACGCGCGGAAGCAGGGTAAGAGTGCGCAAGAATCGTTGAATCTTGCGATGGGCCTAATAGGAACAACAACTTTTAGCTCTGCCCTAACGACAACTGCGGCTTTCCTCGCTTTAACCATTTCTATAATACCGATGATGCAGCACCTAGGTGAGACGCTCGCTCTGGGTATAGTCTGCTGTTGGGTCAATGCTGTGATAATAAATCCATGTTTTATCCTGTTTCAGGATCGGAAATAAGCAAGGAAAATAGTAGAATGACGGAAAAAGAGAGTAAGGACGAGGGCGAAAAAATGGGAGCCGAGAAGAAAAGGATAAAGGAAAAAGGGGTAATAAGACGGTACGCCCGATTTTTGGTTAATTATCCATATCTCATTCTGGCCATAATGATTATACTCACGATTATTGGCGGTTTTTATGCCAATAAAGCGGAACTCGTGCAGGAAACAAGCATAAGCATGCTTCCACAGGGTATAGAAGCGGTGGATACGTTTTTGCTGGTGGCGGACCAATTTCCGGGTGTTTTAGACACTGCAAAAATTGTCGTTCAGACAACACCACCGCAGTACGCGAAATCAGAAGAGATAAGAGATGTCCGAGATCCGGAGGTTTTAAGGTACGTGGATGCTATTTCCAAGCGAGCAAAGCTCGTTCCGGGAGTTCTGAATGTGCAAAGTGCCGCAGACGTGATAAAAGCAGCGAACAATGGTACAATACCAAGTTCTTTGAGAAGCGTGAAGAAGTTATTAGAGGAAGATGAGTCGGCGGCGATGCTACTAAGCTCTTATATTAGTGACGATTACACGATGAGTGTGATGATAGTGGGCGTAGTACCGGATTATGATGGTGCGCAGATAACCGATGATTTAAGAGATGCCATGAACCTACAGGCGCCGTTTGGGACTTCTGTTGATCTTACTGGTGATGTTACAATGGTTGCAGTGGGAACGGAGCTTGCTGATGCAGATGTGGCAAAGACATCGTCGTTCAGCATGATACTGTTAATAATTATTCTTATACTCGTTTCTCGTTCGTTTAAATACGGGCTTGTTCCGTTAATAGTCATTATTGTTGGCATTCAATTGGCGTTTGCCGTTTATTACCTGCTGGGGTATGATCTAACAAGTACAACAGCAGGTTCGGTGACGATGATATTAGGTATCGGGATAGATTTCGGAATTCAAGTAACAATGCGGTTTAGAGACGAGCTAAACTCGTATGACAAGGATGATGCGATGGTGAATACGTTCGACGCGGTGTTCACTCCGATGTGCATAACGACAATAGCGGCGATTATCGGGTGTTTATCTCTTCATCTCAGTAGATTGACGCCACTGGGTGATATGGGGACGATACTGGCAATGGGTGTGCTTTTTTGCATGATTGCGGCGATAACGATATTGCCGGTGATTCTGGTGTTGCTGACGAGAGAGAAGAAGCAAGGAGTGACGATGTCAGCATCTGCATAAAAATCGGTAGATTTTTAGTGTTTGTTTAGCTAACCACAGATTACACAGATTTTCACGAGAAGATAATACTATGGATCCAGATTAAGTACACTATTGGTTTTTTATCCCCTGTTAACCCCAAAATCGTGTGCTAATCTCGTGAAATCTCGTGGTTTTCTACCCTTGCTATACAAATACGATTTTTATATCTCGTGGCGGTTATATAAACGTAATTTATAAATAG
>QENJ01000331.1 GCA_013374505.1 Candidatus Methanophagaceae archaeon | reverse complement strand
TTTCGGAGATACTGTACCTAAGAGTAAGATACAAGACAAATCGTAATTGTCCCCGGAACGACCTTAAAAGAAATCCTCAAACGTTTTTTGCGTTTCCTCCTCTTCTTTCTCCTCTTTTTTCTTAACTTCCACGGTCTCTGGTGCCTTTACCACTTTTAGCTCTACTACTTCCTCGGCCACTCGTTTTTTATGCGGAACCGGTGCTGCTTTTACCTTTGCACTCCTTACCGGCTTATTTTTTCCCGCTGTAATTGCAACCGCATCCTGGTATATCCGTTTAGCTTTTTTGTTACGCTCTTTTGTATCAGGCTCAGTATCGCTCGTCAAGAACGCTATTTGCGGTACGTCCAGACGCAGCGATGCCGCTATATCCCGCGCCTTACTTTCGTTTCTAAAAGAAACTTTCAACAAGGGTATGATAAAAGACCGTGCATAGTGCAGAGGCACTTTGCAATACGCACCTACTTTCTTCGCTAACTCCTCTTTTACAGCGGCGTATTTACGCTCTTCTCCGTCTTCCGGTCGGGCGCGTTGCCAAGGCGATTTATACTGATAGTACTGACGCCGTGGTTGCCCACTTTCTTTTCCCACCTTTGTCGAGAACACGCCACAAGCCATTAAACTGGAAGCATACCGCCAGAATTTGTAATTCTCGCGCCTACGTGTTCTTCCTAAAAACAAATCCGCCCGGCATAAGTAATGCAAACCACGCAAAAACTTTTTCTCTTCACCCTCACCGTAAGCATTCGGTAAATTCGCATATATCCAGTTTATGGTCTCGTCAGGCGTCTTATCAAGATTATAAAGCGAAAAAAGAACCTCTTGCATCTCATATCCGCGTCCATACCCCGAGCCACCCAAGATTTTCTTCAATACCTCGAATATAGACACTTCCACGTCTCGTTTACCTGTTGCTATATCGTCTTTAACTATTCCCTTTCCGGTATCCGAAATAGAAATAGCCTGCAGATCGTTTATTGCCGATCGTAAATCGCCATTTGCGTTTTCAGCTAAATTACGCAGCGCTTCGTCTTCTACGCTTATTCCTTCTGCTGCACTTAAACGTTTGAGCACACGCACAATTCGCTCAGCTCTTATCTTTTGAAACCGAATTAGCTTACAATTACGCTGCAATGGTGTGCCCATCTTGTATAATTCATTTGCGATTAGTAAGATTGGCTGTGTGCTCTTCTTTATTATCTCGGTTATCGCTTTGGTGCCACCACGGTCTTCGTTACCATGCAGGTTATCCGCTTCGTCCAGAATGATTAACCTCGTGGTCCTGCTGAATGTGTTACTTGTAGAAGCGGGACCCACAATACTTTTTATCACCTTCTCGCTTCTCTGATCTGATGCGTTTAACTCGATAACATCCCAGCCTTTCTCGGCAGCGAGGGCATAAGCAGCCGAGGTCTTACCACAGCCCGGAGGTCCGTGAAGAATAGCCGCCTTCTTCGACTTCGCTTTATTGATACTTTCTGCCCACTCGTTTAGCTCTCCTGCCGCTTTATTGTTACCCAGAACCTCTATTAGCTTCTTCGGGCGATATTTCTCGGTCCATTCCTCGTTGTTTCCTGCCATTATCAATAAATATGAAAGACACGAATCTAATATATCTTTGAAAATAGAAAAGTTCTTAAGTAAGACTCAAAAAAACAACTTGTAAAGATGTACGAGATTAATACGGGAAAGGGAAAGGAGAGAGCAGCGGAATCGGTATCTTCATTGATAAAAGACGGTATGGTGGTAGGTCTCGGAACGGGTTCAACGGCGGAGATAGCGGTAAGAATGATAGGGCACAGGATAAAGGAGGAAGACCTCGAGATTTTTGGTGTTCCAACTTCGCTCAAAACCGAGATGACCGCGATAGAATGCGGTATTCGTGTTAGTACACTTTTTGAACATTCTTCTTTAGATCTCTGTATAGACGGTGCGGACCAGGTTGATTCTCAACTGAACTTGGTAAAAGGTGGCTGGGGCTCACATACGCGGGAGAAGGTGGTATCGTACGCAGCGAAAAGGCTTGTTATCTTCGTGGATGAAACAAAAACGGTGGAAAAGCTAAATAAACCTGTACCTTTAGAAGTTTTACCATATGCCGTGAAAGTGGTGGAGCAGCAGGTAAAATCACTTGGTGGTGTGCCCGTGTTAAGGCAAGAGGGAACTAGAGGCGGATTTTTTATAACAGAGAGTGGAAATCTGGTGATAGATGCGGATTTTGGCGTTATAACAAATCCCGAAAAGATGAATATTGCACTCTCTTCTATTGTCGGATCGGTCGAGCATGGGATATTCACAAATGCCGTTGAGGTGCACGTGGGGCATGAAAAAGGCGTGGAGATATTAAAAAGAAGTGTTGTATAAACACATTTCGTTAAAAAAGTAAGTTTAGCTTTACCTGAGAAATAATATACGTTATATACAAGAGTGAAGGTGTTAGGTGTATGGAGAAAAAGGGTGGTTATAGAAAAATGAAAGTGTTGGTGAGTCCAAAGGATGTGGAAGAAGCGAAGGCAGTGATTAGTGGCAATGCGGATATTGTAGATGTGAAGAATCCGAAAGAGGGATCTTTGGGTGCTAATTTCCCGTGGGTCATAAAGACAATAAAGCAATTGGTGGAAGAGAAAGGAAATGGTATGCAAATGAGTGCAGCAATAGGCGATTTCGATTATAAGCCCGGGACTGCGTCTTTAGCGGCGTTAGGTGCTGCTGCATCAGGTGCGGAATACATAAAAATCGGGCTGTACAAGATAAAAACGCGAGAAGAAGCGATAGATTTGCTTAGCGGTGTGGTCAAAGCGGTGAAGGACTTTGATCCCACGAAAAAAGTCGTTGCAGCGTTCTATGCCGACCACAAACGGATAAATTCGATCTCGCCATTTGAAATCGCGGAAATAGGTAAAGAAGTGGCTTTAGATGTGGCGATGGTGGACACAGGAATAAAAGATGGGCGGACTACGTTAGAATTTATGAGCGAAGAGGAGCTTAAGTCGTTTGTCGCCGAATCGAGATCGCTTGGAATTGTAACTGCGCTTGCGGGTGCACTGAAATTCGATGATATTCCTGTAATAAAAGAGATAGGACCGGATATACTGGGTGTTCGCGGTATGGTCTGTGGCGGTGATAGAACAGCACAAGTACGGGCTGAGTTGGTGACGGATTTGAGGAAGATAGTTGCGGAGTGAAGTCGCGTTTTCCACAACCAGGATATAACAAACTGAAGGCGATATTACGCGAAAAAGGTGCACCAGAAAGTTAGGATATAAAGGCGAGGCTTGTTTCAGACCCTAATATCTACGTGGTGAGCCCAGCATTAAAGAAGCTCCGTGTATGTGATTTTGGGCCACGCAGGGGTGGATCATAGGAGATGTTCCGATAATAGTCCAGGATTCGCAACTTTTATATTTCACACACGCTGGACTTAGCCCCACCAAAACATTACCACCTGACTTTCCGAGTTTTATAGGCTACACTATTTTATTCCACCGATGAGTTGCGATTTATGGAACATTAAGCCATCATAATCAGTCGAAAGCCATATGTCTATGTGGCCTATATGTAGCCCACATGGCGAAGACAAGAATAAAACGGACAAAGCTTTATTTTTATAACGGCCACTAAACTGATGAGTTCTTTTAGGTTGTAG
>QENJ01000330.1 GCA_013374505.1 Candidatus Methanophagaceae archaeon | reverse complement strand
ATGGGCGAAGATGGTCTTGGCAGCAAATTGCACAATGCTTCAGAAGAGCATGATAAGTACATTTACCCGAATAAGAAAGTATGATTTCTGCTCTTCTCTGTTTTGTATGAGTAACTCAATATCCCTACTATCCACTGAAGCAGATTACATGAGGGGCATGTTGAATGTCGAGCGTCCGTAGTTATCAAAATCTACAAGAGTTCATAACCAAGAAATATCTCCGATAGGATAATCCCAACTTTAGATTTTAACAGCATGTGCAACAGCATAAACCATTTAGTCATGGTATCTCGGTCGCTTGCGGTAAAGTGGAGCGACCGATATACCTTTATGAACCGCTAACTACTGGCACTCATGCCGTCGAATTAGCTCATTACCCGGCATGATAAGTCCTATTTCTCTCGAAATTATCCGCTTGAAGTTTTCTTCCTCTTCGCTCCAGAAAACATCAATGCGGCTATCGGACTTATCCTGCATCTCTTAGCTACATCTGTGAGCTCATTCAACCCTTTATGAACATCATAGCAGTTGGTATAGAGTTTATAGACATGTTTGCAAAGATGAAAACAATAATGTCCTTCGTTTATGTCAAGTTTAACCGCTCAAGAAGCTATCTCACAATCACCTCACCAACATTTTCAATCCTTCCTTTTAGATTTAAGGCTATATCAATCCTCTTTTTTCTTCTGATTTTGGATTATTTGGCAGCAACTTAACCACATCTACCCACATGAAATAGCGAAGACCCTGATTTTTTATGGTTTCTTTAGTCAAGCTTTCTTTTCACATTGCCACAATCGCGGAAAAAATGGTACGAGCATCGTAATCCACAACATAAAACACCGATAAAAATTGTAGTGAAATGTTATACTTCTCCTGTAATCGCCAGCTTTTATCTCAAATATTTACAGACTTCATGTTTCTTACCGCCTCTTTCATCGTACACATAGACAAGTATGTTTGTGTCAATTAAACAAATCTCATCGTTCATGCAATTCATCTCTCGTATGTATCAATCACAAGTTTAACACAAAACTTTTTAGAGACGTTTTATTTAAATAGTAAAATGCCCGTTAAAATTAATAGGAGACGGAAAAATGAGCGAAGTTGTTTCTGTACTCGGCAAAAATGATTTAGAACTTTTGTTTCAGACGAGAAATCTCTTAGACGAAGTACTTGAAACGCTGGATATCCTGGCGGATGAAGAATTAATGCAGGCGATAAGAGAATCAGAAGATGAGATAGAAAGGGGCGAGACAAGGGATTTAAAGGATTTTATTAAGGAACTCGGTTTGGAAAATGAACCATGAACTTAGGACCACCCCTAAATTCGAGCGGCTTTTCAAAAAACTACCAGAAGACACTCAAAGAAGAGTTCTAAGTAAATTGCATCAATTGTCGGATAATCCATTATCATGGTAAGTATCTTCATGGTCGTTTGAAGGGCAAATTATCATTTGAGGTAGGTGATTATAGGATCGTTTACGAAATCAGGGATAATATAGCCTATTTGCTTGGAGTAGGACCTAGAAAGAACATCTACGAGAGGTTATAGAAAAGACAAAAAGAAATAAAGGATGTGACAGGGATAAAAGACGAAGATGCTTTCCATCTGGCGGCTGCAATAGAAGGAATAACGGGATACTTTATAACTGTTGATGACCTTATTTTAGCTAAAGCGGATACGATCGAGCGATACGGAATAAAGGTGCGAAATCCGGTAGATTTAAAGGAGTAAGAAAATGGCTACGGAAGCTGAGGTAGTACGGAAGGTTTAAAACATCGCAGAAAGGGAACTCAACATTGAGGAATATGCCAGATTCCTGGCAACGATAACCCCAAAAGTCGGTAATTCGGTAAAAGAATTTAGGGAATACCGGGACAAAGCCACCTATGAGGAAATACTTGAGCGACTACGAAAAAGAGGGGCAAGGATTATCCCTTGATTTGTGGATGTGTCTTTGTATAACGGAGATAAAAAACCACGGGATAGAAATAACACTTTTTAAAAGTAACTAAAAATGAACCAACTTATACGCTCTTTTGCACTAACATGCACGACAGTGTTAGTACTCGGTATGTTGATTGTAATTACGGTATCTGTGACCGCAGCAGAAACTGAAGTATATTTCAAGCCGCAAGACGTTAGCGTGAGATGTTGCGAAGATATGGAAGTCGAGTTATGGGTAAACACAACGAACTTACAGGGCGGGCAACTAAACCTGACATACAATCCAAATTGCATGAACATAACAAATTGGGCACGAAATACTGCTGTATTCTCAATGGGCGGCTGGACGCATTACGAAGCCCGCGCATGGTTTACTTTTCGCGACACAAGACTCGCTTAACGGGAAATACCAGATCGGGACGTTCACGATGCAATGCGTGAATGCCCATGGCGAAAGCTGTGAAACATCATTGAAGTTCGTCACGCCGAGTGAGCTATTTGAACCACACAGGTAAATCCGTAGCGGTTACGTGGATTGAGGGAACGTTTGGATGAACAGAACTTTAGATACAGGTGCTGGTGGTTACCCCAGCATCTCCGGCACACACAACGGCACGATAACGCCAAACCGAACCATAAAAGTGCAAAAGCTTTACACGTATCCTTGCGCAGGCACGGGCGGACATACGGAATATGCAAGGATAGGGAACTCTACGTTAGATGTAAATGCAACTTGGGAAGGCTACGAAGAAGATTGGCACAATATTACTTTTAACGATACTCTCGTGCTGCACAAAAACAAAACTTACAACTATACCATTCGCACAGGTTCTTATCCGCAGATTCATCATACCGGAGTACTGCCAACAACGAATGGCGGGCTAAACTGCACGAAGTTCATGGATGCCAACGGGCGTAGATACAACAATTGGATACCCGTGATAAGGTTGTGGCGAGACTAAAGGCGGTGACGAGAAATGGAAATAGAACCGAAGGCTTTTTGGGCTGATTTGAAATGGGGGAAGAGAACTACCCGGAATTGATGCGAAAATATCACGAGAGATGGATTGCAATTGTTAGTAAGAGGGTTGTTGGCGTAGGAAGGAGCATGAGTGAGGCGGAGAAAGAGGCACACACGAAAACAGGCGTAGCTAAAATATATAAGCCCCTATTTGATAGATGCAATAAAAAGTGAGAGGAATGTGATTTACGGATGAAAAAAGAGGATACTGCATATCTGAGGCATATTTTAGACGCCATTCGTAAGATTGGAAGATGAAGCTATATTTAGATACTACCTCTTTATAACCTCTAGCGAACTGAGAATAAAAAAATGACGAAGTACGAAGTCATCGTGGTCGGTGCAGGGATAAGTGGAGTCCTGGCAGCGTTAACGTTGTCAAAGCACGGTAAAAGCGTCCTGGTACTTGAAAAGACGCAGTACGTGGGCGGGAACTGCAACAGTTATACGCTAGACGGTTTTCAGGTTGACACGGGCCCGCACGCAATCACGAATCTTGTGATGGGTCCTTTAAAACGGCTTATGGAGGCACAATCGAATTTTCTAGTGATATAAGTAGAAACCTCTTTCCCCCATCAAAAAATCTTTTGAAAGAGAATTCTAGGAGAACCAAATAACACACTTCCTAGTCCAACCTAAGATACATAGCCCTGAACTATTCTTTTGTATATTTACGCTGGTTCTACCCACAAATTATAATTGTGCATCCTAAAAGCGA
>QENJ01000329.1 GCA_013374505.1 Candidatus Methanophagaceae archaeon | reverse complement strand
ACGATTGGACTAGATGAAATATCTGTTAAAAAAGGGCATAAGTACATTACTCTGTTTTACGATACTAAAAATGTGAAGGTGATTCATATAGTGGTGGGAAAGGGCAAAGATGCGATAAAAAAGTTTAAATATACAATTTCTAAGAAGATTAACCCCGAACAGATTAAATATATCGCTTTGGACATGTCTCCGGCATTTATAAGTGGTGTACGTGAGTATTTTCCGACTGCAAAGATCGTCTTTGACAAATTTCACGTGATTCAGATGATGAATGCTACCATCGACGATGTAAGGCGCAAAGAATACAAAACGAATAAAATACTCAGCAAAACCAGGTTTATCTGGCTGAAAAACCCTGAAAATCTGTCGGATAAAGAGAAAAAGAAGCTGCATTCTATGAAAGATCTTGATATTAAAACTGCTAAGGCGTACCAATTCAAACTGGATCTTCAGAGGTTATGGTCGGTAAAAGACCTTGTAGCGGCACGGAATTATTTGAATACGTGGTATTATTGGGCGGCACACAGTAAGATTGGAGAAATCGTCAAACTCACGGATACTGTGCATACGCATTCTTATGGGATTCTGGAAGCAATCAGGACAGGACTCAACAATAGCGTTGCTGTGAGATTGAACAATAAAGTCAAGACAGTCGTCAAGAGATCCTACGGATTTAAGACGGCGAAATACAGAAATACGATGATTTATCTGGTGGCGGGCAAATTGGAGTTACCTTTGGGTTTACCCACACAATGTTAAAGAGAACCCTTTTTTTTTAGCCCATAAACTTCGCGAATTTCGTGACCATCCAATTCCGGATTGAACCTTGCCCGATCAATACCAGCACCTATAACAGAGGTCTTTTCTTTGGCAGCCCCGAACTCCGTCACGAACTCAGCCAACTTCTTATTTAATGTTATTACATTACCTGTATATTCGCTTCCGGATATATCTTGTGTACATTCTCGAATACCGCTCGTTCGTATAGCCCGATTCCTGAACAACTAAAATCCGCAGCTTTTAGAACTCCGCACTTCGCTCTATGTTCTCCCTGTTCTCAACAAACCACGCCTGCACATTCTTCAACCCCGCCTCGAACCCTATCAGCGGCTCGTAACCCAGCAACTTCTTCGCCTATTCATTCCATCGCCCGTATTCCGCCGCTAAATGGTAGACAAGATTGAAACTCTGTTTTTCCAATACCCGAGCCAGTTGTCTGTAATTCCGCACATCTACCCTGATATACTGCTCTCAATCGGCATTGTAGAGGTCAGAAGCAAGCACCTCCCTCGTGCCCACGCTGTCTTAGTTCATACACTAAATGCGTGCCTATAAAACCACCGCCTCCTGTTACCAATATCTTTTGTGTTTCCATATTACTCAATCTCCTCTTGGATTCTCGTGCATTTAAATATTACCGTTCCCCCTTCGGTATAAGGCTTACCGGGATCAACGCACTGCATATACGCATGTTCCGGTTCGTCCTTCGTAGTCAACCCAAGTTTTACCGGGCTCCAGTTATGCTCCAGTATCAAAGCGTAATGAAGCAATGTCGAGAGTGCATGCGTACATAACGCATCTGTCTTCTCCAAAACAATTTCCGGGTCGTCTATCAACATACTATCCCCGACCTTATACACCGGGCAGTAGCCCCTTATCTCATGAACCACTATCTCCAACATGTTTGTTAGCCCCCACAAGTTTCTAAACGAATAAAACTTCGCATTCAATGTTACTCCAGTACCCCAATAATCTTCTCACTTGCACTTCCATCGCCAAACGGATTCGACCAGTTAATGGTTCTACCCAGCATTTCAGTAGTTGCCGCTAAAATAGTTTCTGTCTTTGTACCCGCTAAGATATTAGAACCCACCTCCAGAGTCTCCGGTCGCTCCGTATTATCCCGTAAAGTAACACACGGAACGTTTAAAATGCACGTCTCTTCCTGCACACCACCGGAATCTGTCAGGACCAGTTTAGCATTCGATTCTAATTGCAGAAACGAGAGATAATCCACCGGGTCAATAAACAAAATGCCGGTAGAGTTCAATCCGAACCGGTCCATCATCTTTCGTGACCTTGGATGAATCGGATAAATAACTGGCAACCCAAACGCACCTGCCACCCGCTCCAAACCTGATATAATACTCTCAAATATTGTTTTCACGTCAACATTCTCCTGCCTGTGCGCTGTCGCCAGGAAATATTCGCCAGATACAAGCCCAAGCTCGTGCAACGGATTTGTCCGGCCTTCACAGATACTTAAATTCTGGTACACGGCATCCACAACCGTGTTTCCGGTAACAACGATTCTTGCGGTTGGAATACCTTCACCAAGCAATATCTGCTTCGATTTCTCGGTGGGTGCGAACAGATAATCGCTACAATGGTCTGCCAAAACTCGATTTATTTCTTCCGGCATTGTCCTATCGTAACTTCTCAATCCCGCTTCTACATGCCCCACCTTTATGTGCAATTTCGTAGCGGCTAAAGCACCTGCAAGAACGGTATTCGTATCTCCTTCCACTAAAACCACATCCGGCTTTTCCTGTATCAGCACGTTCTCTATTTCACGTAATATCGTTCCTGTTTGTGCGCCATGCGAATCCGAACCCACATCAAGATTGTATTTCGCGTCTGGTAATTCCAACTGCTCGAAGAAGATTTTATCTAAATTGTAGGTGTAGTGCTGCCCGGTATGCAGAATGAAATAATCTACATCCCTTTTCGTGCATTCCCGTATTACCGGACTCATCTTTATTATTTCCGGGCGGGTACCTAAAACAATAGCTATTTTCTGGCTCATTTTTAGTTATGCCTCTCCCAAAATACATTCATCATCCATAAATGCCACAAATTCGGCTTTTGTATCTTCCATCGTCTTAGCCTTTGAATACCCCACCATCGCAATCTACGTTATTAATTTCACTATACCCATATAAATGTTGCGATTTCCGTTTAATCGCACTCCAGCATCTTCTTTACTCTTTCCTCAAAGCGGGTCACGTCAGTATCCAACTCATCCTACACGTATAATCCGGGAAACATCACCCGCAACTAGAGATTCCATCTGGTCCGCTGTAAACTTTACCGCTCAAGTTCTGATAACACATCATAACAAACTCGTGTTTGCATAGTTAAACGCAGCAAACATTATAGGACCATAAGTTTATATAAGGTGAGACTAACTATGTATTATGGGAAAGGGAGGACAAGATGAAAAAAGTGCTTTCTGCGCGTTTCGTTGTAATTGCGATACTGTTGCTTTTTGCTTTTAATAATAACCCGGCATCTGCATTAGAGTTAGCGAACGAAGGCGATGAGACGTATGCAATACAGATAAACGGTCTCAACTGCGAGCTAACGGATTATGAACTAAATTTGGATTTATGGCGTTTTGGCATTACAGGACGCTATACAGTGACGCTAACGAATTCTGGCGATGCAAATGTATCCATAAGCTGGACTGAGCCTGTTAAAGGTACTGCACAGAAAGAAGAAAAAGAGATATTAGTACCGTCAAATACCATGGTGAAATACGATATAATCTTTTCGTTTAATTTGCTGTCACGTGATTTTTCGTACGAATATTGTGAGATATACTAAAAGAAAGGGGGTTTTATGATCTCTTCCTAACAACTTTTTTTGCTATGCAATCACCTGTAATTTAACGATTTATACGCCCCTTTTTTCACCTCGAAAAAGCGATG
>QENJ01000328.1 GCA_013374505.1 Candidatus Methanophagaceae archaeon | reverse complement strand
TCTCTGCTTTCCATATTTCTCTCTTGTTCTTTAGCCCGTACTTCTCCGCTAACTCCCGCTCATCTTTTATCCTTTGCAACACCCAGGGTCTTCTCGGTCGTTCATACTTCTTCTTAAGCTTCTTAGGATGGCCCATCTCGCTTACCTCCGGTCTTCGCTAATATCTTCTTCCTCACTACGCCTACTACCATACCTCTTCGTCCTGTTGATTTTGTTCGCTGTCCCCGCACTCTTAGCCCCCGTTCATGCCTTATTCCGCGATAAGACCGTATCTTACGCAACAAATTTATGTCCTCCCGGAACTTTAACTCCATGTCTGTGCCCATTATGTGCAGATCATCGCCACTAATCAAATCTTTTCTCCTGTTCAGCATCCACCACGGTAATCGCTTCTCTAAGCCTTCAACTGAGACTTTTAGCTTACCTATATCCTCGTTTGTGAGATTGCCCATCTTCGCATTCGAGTCTACCCCCAGAAGAAAGGGATATTGGGCGAGGGCGCGAATTTGGCGGATGTTCTGGAACTGGACGTGGAGCATATCCTGGATCGGCGGCTACAGACATGTGTGCATAAAAAGGGGCTGGCGAATTCGCCGAAGCACGCTAGACAACTTATCGTGCACGGTCATATCGTGGTTAATAACCGTAGAGTCACTATTCCTTCTTATATTGTGGACCGGGATGTGGAACGAGAAATAGACTACTATGAATATGCACCAAAGACTATTACTGATATTACCGGTGAGGCAGATACGGGAGTAGAAGCGGTTAATGAGGGATAAAAAAAGGAGAACTGACTAATGATAGAAGGAAAATGGGTAATTGCGCATATATTCTCTTCGTTTAATAACACTATTATCACGGTAACGGATATGACGGGTGCCGAAACGATTGCCAGAGCTTCTGGTGGAATGGTGGCCAAAGCGGACCGTGATGAGAGTTCGCCATATACGGCAATGCAGATGGCGGCGCAACTTGCGGATAAACTGAAAGAGCGAGAGATACGGGGGATACACGTGAAAGTAAAAGCGGCTTCGGGACGTAAGTCGAGAACACCCGCACCCGGTGCACAAGCGGCGATAAAGGCTTTTGCCCGTGCCGGGATACGAATAGGTAAAATAGAAGATGTGACGCCAGTACCGCATGATGGCACGAAGCGTCCTGGTGGAAAGCGTGGCAGGAGAGTTTAAGTTTGGCATGCACAGCAAGTACTTTTTTAGTATAGGTTTTGCAAAGCAAAAAGTTTTATGAACGTAAAAATAGTAGAACGCGGGGAAAAAGAAGTAAAAATCGTGCTTTCCGGTGTGAAAGTGCGATTTGCAAATGCACTCAGACGGGCAATGATTGCAGAAGTACCGAAGCTGGCAATTGACGAAGTAACTTTTCAGGATAACAACTCGTTGTTATACGATGAGCAGTTGGCGCTGCGTCTGGCGATGATACCTTTGAAGACGGATGATCTCAGCGCGTATAGCGCTGAAGACCGAATCTCTCTGACTTTAAAAGCGGAGAGTCCAGAAAGAGCGGGCTATACTATGGTTTATTCTAAGGAACTCATCTCGTCAGATCCACATGTAGAACCTGTATTTGATAACATCCCCCTTGTGAAATTGATTTCAACAGAGCGAGAGATTAGTGGTATGAGGTCTGTTGCGGGACAAAAGCTCTCTTTTGAGGCTATTGCACGGAAGGGTATAGGCAAAGAGCATGCCAAGTGGCAGCCGGTGACCGCGTGTGGCTTTAAAGAGCTGCAGGATAACAGTCCGACAAAGAATAAGGCAACTGAGACTCAGATATCAATCACTGTTGAGGGTGACGGTTCCGTGCCTGTGGATGATATAGTAACGGAAGCGGCGCGGATAATGCGCGAGAAATGTGAGATGATAGTGGAGGAATTGACGAGTCAGTAGTTATCAACTAAAAGCACGAGGAAATTGAAAACAAAAGCGATTATACCGTTCAAGAAGAAAGGTGCGAAATCGAGATTAGGCGCGTTTTTAAGCGAGCAAGAGCGTGAAGGGCTTGCTATACGGATGTTAACGGATGTTTTAGCTGCGTTAGCCGAGTCGGAGATAGGTGGAATCGAGATAATTACCACCTGCCGCCCGGATGAGCTGATGGACAGTTTGATGTTACAGAATCACGAGTTCAAGTCCAAACTCAGTGTACGAGAGGATGGAAGAGGACTAAACGAACTGTTAAATGAATTGATATTAGAGGAAAAGGGGCCAATGCTGATAATAATGGCAGATATTCCGCTGGTGACGACCGAAAGCATAAACCGGATATTCATGCACGAGGTGGATGTAGTGGTTGCACCTGGACGAAACGGCGGTACAAATGCGTTATTTCTGCGGCAACCAAACGATTACTTTATATCCTATTACGGACTTAGCTGTTTGGAGCATATGGCGGCGGCGAAGAGCCGTAATTTGAGTTACGCTGTTCATGACTCATTTTTTATCGGTGTGGATATAGACGAGGTAGAAGACCTGATAGAGTTACTGATACATGGCAAAGGCGCCGCTACAGAATATCTACGAGAACTTGGCGTTCGTCTCCGTGTGGATAAAGCGGCAAAGGTGAGGGTGAGCGTGGAGCGTGAAACGTAGATTTCGAGACTACAAAAAACCGATGTCCGATGAGTATAACAACCAAACAACCTCAGGTTAATCACACGCTTTAACAAAATGTCGCCCAAATGCGCCACCAAATAAAGTTCATGCACGGCTCACAATTACCACAATGTGGTGAAAAGATCCCGTAAACGTGTATTTTGAACCACAACGATACTTATACCCACAAATGCTTATGATTCTGGATTTAGAGCGTTCTCGTGACGAAACTCTTCCACTCCTCGCCCCGTGATAAAGAATACGCAGGACGTATCTTCAGGCATAGACCTGTGCTTCCTTAATACCGCCCTTCTTTTACCTCGTCCTTCCACCACTTTCTCAAGCTGCACTATTACTTTCGATAGATGCTCGAGCGCATAGCCACCCGTAGGCCGTAATTTACCCGCCTCTATGTCCGCATAGACCTGATTGGTTATTATAACCGCGAGGTCATGCCTGCGTGCTAGTTCCAGCAGATTCATTATCTGGTTCGCTAATACGCGCCTTAAATATATGCTCCGTTCTTCGTCCAGCTCTAATCGGTAGAACAGAGTAGCGGAGTCCAGTATCACGAGTGCGACTTCGGGCTTTTCCTTTATCACCTGCTCTATCTCTTTAATGCACGAAGTTTGCTGCTCAAAACTTTGTGGTTCGTATATTATAATTCGCCGTGCTATGCTTTCTACATCTTCTATATCGCGATCCGAGCTGGCAATTTGTAAGAACCGTTCCGGTGAGAAGCCTTCGCTGTCTATATAAATCACGGTCTTACCTTTTTTTGCATACCCTATAGCTGCCTGGAGGCATATATTGGTCTTGCCACTACCCGCCTCGCCGTACAACTGTGTTACGGTGCCGGACTCGAACCCACCACCTAACAGCTCGTCTATGCTCTTACATCCACTGCTATATTTCGTTGGAAGTTCCATTGAAACAAACCTTTCTATAAATAGAAACCTTTACCAAAGAAAAAGCCTTTCCCTTGTTTGATAATAACTTGAGAATGTTACATTCCAAATTTAGCACGGAGAACGTGGAGTTCACAGAGAAAACACGTAAAATACGAGTTGAATAACCGTTATCTCGTACGTCCTCCTCG
>QENJ01000030.1 GCA_013374505.1 Candidatus Methanophagaceae archaeon | reverse complement strand
GAAGTAATTTGCTGGAATCTACCGTGACCGTAATGATTAATGGGCAAGAAGGCAGATTATTTGTGGGACAGGGACACGGAGGTATGAAAACTGTAGTATCTGGCAGATACTTGGAATTGGACAATGTGAGGTAAGAGAGGAGATAAAGGAGTACCAAAGATTATACTGGGAAATTGGAGATATTGGTCTAATTCTCTTTGAAGATACCTCTGGTTCATTGTGTAAGGATGAGATGATTAGGATAGTAGAGTCTGTCGGATAGAGAAAAAATTGGCTACAGATTCAGGATGCCTCGGAATTTATTCCGGGTTGTGGAGTGGTTGGGGCTGCAGACAATGGATTTCTTATGCTCCTGAGAGGAGATAGGATTCCTGTATATCTCTGAAATTTAAGCACACATTTTTTTACGAAAATGATGATTCAATTAATTTTTATAGATGTTTTTCCTATGACCCACTTTAAGAATCTGTATTCTGTACAGAGCCTTGTATGCCTTTATAGGGATAATCCCCAAAAACAAGCACCTGTTCATAGGTGCGCCGCCCCATTATATTGTATCCACTTTTGCTAAGAAATCAGTATATCCATAATCATGGTCTGTGAACAACCAGTCCACGCTGCCGGAAGTCCTTGCAATAACCATCCAGGCTTTCCGCAATAAACAGAACAACCTTACGCAGTTCTCTACATTTATTTCTACATTTCATTAATTTAAATTTCAGATCACTTTTTCGATAAATACGAGCCAGTCCCTCTTTTCAAGGGTTATATTGTCAAGTTCTGAAGCCGGGTATATCGTATCTCCTCTGGTTACCTCTATAACCACTATCCCCTGGATGTCTTTTGGTTTCTTACCGATCTCTTCCATTGTTACTTCTCTCTCGTTCACATCAACGCCGTATCTGGATGTTAAAAGGTCATCAAGGAGTTTTGCTGAGAGTTTATTTTTTATCGCCAGGACCATCAGTCTTCCACCGGTTATGGATGGTGTGATAATGTGGTCTGCTCCGCTCTGGCGCACTAATTTTTTGTTCTCTAATTCGTTCGCTCTTGAAATAATGGTTATGTCGGGGTTAAGGTTCTTTGCTGAAAGACCTATCAGCACATTGGTGTCATCCCTCCCGGTTGTGATTATTATGGTTTGTGCTTTTTCTATTGCAGCTTTTTTGAGTATGTTCTCCTTGCTTGCACTACCAAGTATTGCGGTAATATTGTTGTCTGCTGCATACCGTACGAATTCTTCATTATTGTCAATAACCACTAACTGTTCTATGTCATATTTTTTGTTGAGCAGTTCGTCCACAACGGCCTGACCTGTCATGCCATAGCCGCAGATAACAATATGATTGTTAAGTTTTTTTTGCAACTTCTTCAGCTCCCTTTCTTCTCGATATTGCTGGTATACGAATTGATAAGCTGTTCCAATGAATATCAGCCACACAAATATCCTCCCGGGTGTGATAAGAAAAGCATCCAACATCCTTGCGAGAGGTGTGACTGGCACGATGTCCCCGTAGCCCACTGTCATGACCGTGACCATTGTGAAATATATGGCATCAATAAAGCTAAACACACCTGTTGGATCATTCTGGTCAAGCATTCCACCCGGATCAAAATGGTTTTCAAGAAACCATATGATAAAGGCAAGTATTAGAATAAAGTTCATTACAAGGACAAGGCGAATGGCGACCATTCCAAAGGGAGACCTCTTCTCCTTCAAGTACAAATAATGCCATTTTAGTGCCATCTTATCACTTGATATATTTTATATTCCTTTTAAACTAAAACTATTTGGAAAACAGTTGGAGAAAAATTGATTCACTAATAAACGTACAGAGTTCATGAAGTAAAAGGACAGCTTAAAATAACACTCAAAAAGATCTTGGCTCAGGCGGGATAGAATCAGGGGATAAAATAAAATATGTCATTGACCAAGGGGATTATGTGATTAAGAAAAGCTCAGATAAGTAGTACGGCATGCTTTTAGAATTTAGCTGTTATGTTTAACTTCTATAATGTATTGAACTATGTTTTTAGCCCCCTTCACTAATCACCAGCAAAACACAAACCCATCGTCCCCCAATCAACTGGAACGACATTCTATATAGTTACCACCCAAAACAACAAGGTATAATAGGTCCATACCTAGAATACGGACTTTGAAACCGAAAAAATTATAAAGGGGTGTGCTTTAAGACTTATTTAGGTAATTCAAATGAAAACACCACTTGTACCTGCAGAAGAGGATCTAAGATGGGAGTTAGTGCGAAACGTACTAGGGATATCCGAGCAACGAGAAGTGCGGAAAATAGCGTCTAAAATCGGAATAAAGCCGTTAGATAGGACAATTACGGTGATGAAGATTGTAATCATCTCCATGTGCTTTGGGGTGGACATAACCTTCGTGATAAGCGAATTAAAGGCTAAAGCAGTGCTAAGAGAGTTCACAGGCGTGTACAATGTCCCAGATGCCAAGGAGGTCTACAGGCTTTTAAGCAGGTTTACAGTCGAACAGTTCGTGGATATGGTGCTAAGAGTTGTAAACACCATTTGTGGAAAGCGAAAGAGCGAGAAAATCATGATAATCGGAGATACCACCAATTTAACGGTGAATATCAATTGGTTTAAGAAGAAATATACAAAGGCCGATTTAAAAGATAAGGACTACAAATGGGCTTATTCCAAGTCTAAAGGTTATTATATCGGCATGAAGCTCGTTTTTGCTATTGAATACCCTTCTTTAAAGCCGTTGGCTTTTCTTGTCTTCCCTGGTGGCCCCAGCGACCCACAAATCTTTGGTGAAATTGTGACTGAGCTAATGAGACGTAAAATATTGAGGAAAGGTGAATCTCTTGTGTTAGACCAGGGTTTTTACGCTTACAGACATTATATCGAAGGTTTAACTGAGTACGGCATCGTACCAATGATATTTCCAAGGATTAATTTCAAGCTTGAGAAGGTGTTGAATCACATACAACTCCCCTTAGATTTCTTTAACGACAAGCTAAGTCGGGTAAAGGAGAAAATACGGCATTTAGAGTCTATTCTTGCAGAGTTTAAGCAGTATATTCTCAATTGTGAGCAACTTAAGCCTAAAAGGTCTTTAACTTGAGAATTCCCTGTGGCTTGCCACAGGGTTACCTTAGGTAGTAGTGTTGTTATATGGTTAATGATACCCTGCGGCTTGCCGCAGGGTTCTTCATTAGAGGATGTTTTTAAAGTAATAAAAGGTACGTTCTCTTTAGGTAAGCTACATAGATTTACACTGGCATCGGTAACAAAGATTGCTTCTTTGGGTGTCGTTTTGGCTGCCATCTCTATTTCATTGGGATTTGGGGACAAAGAAAGTCTGCAAAAGCTTGCCGAGTGGTGATGTTTTGGAGGGGGCTAATATGTCATGTATATTTAAAAATATTCAATAAGTGGGTTAACTTTTCAACAGGTCAATTTTTTGTTTGATTTTGCGCATAATTAGATTATGCGAAGATTTATATATAGGCTAGGTCTAAGGTAAAGATGTGCAGAGGGTAATAAAAGGAAGCAATAAAGACAAAATAAGATGACGAGTATAGCAATTTTATGAGGATCACAGAATGTCGGACGAAAACGAAAATAATTCATTAGTTGTATCAGGAAATGCTGAGCGTGAGTTGCTAAAATTTGAAAATACATTAATAACCTCCTTAGAACGCCTATCTCTCCCCTCATCTGGTATTT
>QENJ01000029.1:1269-3725 GCA_013374505.1 Candidatus Methanophagaceae archaeon | reverse complement strand
TATTCGTCTCGCCGGCAAAAACCGAATCAAGAACACTATTTTGTTAAAGACACGAGCACTTATAGTCACACCCTCGATTTTAGCACCGGAATCTGGTTCTTTGGATTACGGGACCGCAATACACCGCCGATTCTTTATCAATGGGTTGTGGTTCTCATTCATTTCGATAAACGAGGCTTATATCAAATCGGCAAGTGAGCCTATGCTTAGATACATGCTCGAACATGAACTTGCTCAGGGCGAAATCTACAAAGAACTGGCTGCACGGCGCATTAAACGTCTCGACTCGGAGATGAAACGGGTAGTCCATGAAGAAGCGACAGTAAAAGCGGTACGACAGACAGTCATCTCTGCCGAAGAACTCGAACGAGAACGGCACTTGATTTTCGAGCTGGCATCTAAACATCCACTGGTGCCTGCTCATTTCGCAACTACGTCACTGTACAAATATTTAGAGCAGCATTTCGAGGCGGTGAAGCAGTTCGGACTCGCAAGTCAAGACGAAATAGAAGAAGAGCTGGCAACTGCGAATTTTGCGGCTCGTGCACAATCGTCTTGTGATAGATACGCAGCGTTTTTAAAAGCGCTGAAAAAGGAGATGACAATGACCGGTGCAGAATATGGGACAGAAATCGTGTAGCAATAAAGAGGAAGATTTACTTTTTTTGTGATGCTCTTCTTTCTAAGAACATGATGCGACTAACTTTTTTGGGTACCGGGGGTTCGATGCCGACACCGAACAGGAATCCATCGGCCATAGCGTTGAATAGAGACGGAGAGTTGATGCTGTTCGACTGTGGCGAGGGGACACAGCGGCAGATGATGCGGGCAAAGACGGGCATGACTATAGGTTCGATTTTCATCTCGCATTTCCATGCTGATCATGTACTCGGGATACCGGGTTTGCTACAAACGATGGCGTTGCAGGGTCGTAAAGATACGCTTGAGATCTATGGTCCAAAGCACGTGGATGAATTCCTTTATCATCTTCTATCGCTGGGTTATGTGGGCAAGGGCTTTGACGTGAAACCGATAGAGCTAAAACCAGGTGACGTTGTGGAACGCCCGAAATATAAGATAAAAGCGATAAAAACTGTACACAACGTTGTAAGCATAGGCTATGTCTTAGAAGAGAATATGAGACCCGGAAGATTCAACCGCGAAAGAGCGATAGAACTGGGTATAAAACCCGGCCCTTTGTTTTCGAAACTGCAATCCGGGTATCCGATCACAGTAGATGGCAAAGAAATAAGACCGGAACAAGTCCTGGGACCGCCGAGACCCGGTAGGAAAATCGTATATACCGGCGATACAAGACCGTGTGAAAGCGTGATAGAAGCGAGCAGAGATGCCGACCTGTTGATACACGATTCTTCTATGTCCGAGGATACGCAGGATTACGCGATTGACTACATGCACTCAACGGCGGTAGAAGCTGCGGTGGTTGCAAAGAAAGCGTCGGTAAGGAAACTTATCTTAACTCATATCAGTGCGCGGCATTCAGATTTAGGAAGCGCAAACAAGCTGGAAGAAGAGGCGAAGCGCGTATTTGAGAATAGTGAAGTGGCCAGGGAGTTGATGGTGATTGAAGTTCCGTATAGAGATAACGAATAATGCGGATGTTCTTTAATAGTTTCTGAACTATATTAGTTACTAATTATGCACTGGTCGTTAGCAATCGTCGAGGACATCCTAGAGCGAAGGAAAGCGGATAAACATGTTGTTGCTACGGGAATTACGCCATCTGGCGATATTCACGTGGGTAACCTGCGGGAGATAATAATAGGCGATACGGTGCATTCCGCACTTGTGGATCAGGGCGTGGATGCGCGACTCATCTATGTTAGTGATACTTTCGATCCTTTACGGCGCCGATACGCATTCCTGCCTGCCGAATACGAAACGCATGTGGGCAAACCGTTATCGGAAATCCCGGACCCCCAGGGCTGCCATGCGTCTTATGCCGACCATTTCCTGCAGCCGTTCCTTGAATCGTTAGACAAATTAGGCATAAAAACCGAGCTTTTACGTGCCGATGTGCTGTACAAATCCGGGCAGTACGTGGACGTGATAAAAGAAGCAATGGCACGACAAGCCGATTTGGCACGTATTTTAACGGACGTTTCGGGCAGAGAACTACCGGAAGGCTGGTCACCCTTCAGTCCACTCTGTAACGCTTGTGGCAGATTAACAGCCGCCATTGTAACGGACTATGACCCTGTTAAGGACGAAGTGTCTTACGAATGCGAATGTGGCAACGCGGGTGTGGCTTCGTTCAAAGGCGGTGGTAAATTGGCTTGGCGTGTGGACTGGGCTGCGAGATGGCGCATACTCGGCATTACAATCGAGCCGTTTGGCAAGGACCACGCGGCACCCGGTGGTTCTTTCGATACGGGTAAGCAGATTTCCACTGAGCTGTACAATTAGGAGACTCCATGTCCTATAGCTGTTGAGCA
>QENJ01000029.1:0-1259 GCA_013374505.1 Candidatus Methanophagaceae archaeon | reverse complement strand
TGACGTTAGAAGTGGGCGGTACGGAGGCTAAAATGGCTTCATTGTGCTCTTGTCGGGGCACGAACATCCCGGTACATACGATATTAGAAACCGTGCCCCCTGAGATTCTGAAGTACGTCATATCGCGTGTGAAACCCGATAAGCATATTGCGTTCAACCCGTCTTTACCGTTACTTAACCTGATAGATGAATACGAACGCGAGATAGGCGAAATAGGGCACGGTGTAGCGGGCAAAATATCGTTTCGGCATCTCTTAACACTTGTGCAAATAGCACGTGGTGATTTCGCGAAACTGCTCGCAGCAACAAAAAGGAGCGGATATGCCGTCCCGGAATCCGAAGAAGAATTGGACGAGCTGCGAGAAAAAGCGCAATACGCGGAGAATTGGCTACGGGTATATGCACCGCCAAGTTTGAAGTTCGAGTTGCAGGCGGAATTACCGATGCAGGAACTACAAAGCTTGTCCTCAGGGCAAAAGGCGGCTTTGGCGCTTATGGCACGTGAAGTAGAAGGCGGTACGAACTTGAGTGCCTCGGATTGGCATGATAAAATATACGAGCTTGCTACGGCGGCAAATATAGAAACGAAAGAGATATTCAAAGCTATTTATATGGCATTGCTGAAAAAACCGTCAGGACCACGTACTGGTTGGTTACTGGCATCGTTGGATTCTGAATTCTTGAAGGAACGGTTTGAATCGGCGGGGAAAATCAAAGACGTAACTGTTTAAAGACAAATACTCCGGTCGTATCACAACGAAGAAAACGTGGTTTTTAATGCGTCTATCCAGTAACCCACGAAACCACCGCTAAATTCACCGATTTCCTGCGCGGTTACGTCTTCCGGTATGGGCGCCCTGCCAGCTAAAATCGGGAGCAGCAGGACTAACGCAATTACTATCAATATTATTATCGTTACTATCTTCATTTCTTCCCTTTTACCCTTTATTCTTATTTGCCTTGCTATTAAAAAATATTGCACTGCTAGTATAATTAATTATATTCAGCACAGGCATAAACAGCGCTTTTATTGGCAGAACCAAACCGATTTCGAAATCATAAACTACAATCACCGGTAGCTTATTCCCATAAATCTGGCTCCTACTCAGCATTCATATGTTTTTCGTTACGCCTTCCCCGTTGTCGCATTTTAAAAAGGGAAGGACGAGATTTTGGGTTCTTAATCCAAACCGAAAAATGAACCAACCGAAAGGTTTATACAGGGACTGGAAAGGTGTATAAACTTACGCAGAAAACGT
>QENJ01000028.1 GCA_013374505.1 Candidatus Methanophagaceae archaeon | reverse complement strand
TTGACACACTATTCGATAGTGGAGAGAGGATACAAAAACCGGTTCACGGTGCTGATGTGCGGTTGAGTTTGAACATTACGCTCGAAGATGCGGCTAGGGGTACGGAGAAGACGATAGAAGTACCGATGTCTCGAATATGCAAGGCGTGTGGCGGTTCGGGAACTCGTTCCGGGAAATCAAGTACATGTCCATATTGCAGCGGCGCCGGTCAGATACGAAACGTGCAACGTAGAGGCGGTAGCCATGTGATAACCGCTACGGTGTGCCCGCAGTGTAAAGGCACCGGGAAATCACGTTTTGACTTATGCAGCGCATGTGGCGGTAAAGGCACAGTATCAAAGCGTACAAAGATAGTGCTTAAGATTAAGAAGGGTGTTGATTCGGGCTATGAGATAAAGGTACCGAATGCCGGCAGACCTCCGGAGTCGCAGATTGGTGGTAAACCCGGTAATCTGTATGTGGTATTAAACGTGCTACCACATCCGGTCTTTGAACGGCGTGGCAATGACCTATCTTTGAAAGTACCGATTGATTTCGCACAGGCGGCATTAGGCGGTGAAATCATGGTCCGGACTATAGAGGGTAAGCAGGTGAAGCTAAAAATACCGGCGAAAACACAGACCGATGCCAAGCTTCGTTTGCGTGGGCTGGGAATGCCGAGGCTTGGGGGTAAAGGTCGTGGCGAGTTGTATGTGCGTGTAATTCTGGAAACGCCAAGGAATCTTTCGGCGCAGCAGAAGGAACTGTTACGACAGGCGTTGGTTGGTGCATAGATGCGATTGGCACAAACATTTTTGCACGCAAAAATGTTTACCAGAGGTGTAAACGTTAAAACTCGCAATAAATTTTATGTATCCCAGGTCTTAATAGAAATATTCACGATACGTGAGAAGGTTCAAATGCCAGGACGCCAAAAATACAGGAAGAAACATATAGAACAATGCGACCACAAAGGAAAAGAGCGCACCAACAACGAGAGCTTCTGGCTCATCGGTCCGCCAGATGTGAGTGTGGAAAAGATAAAGGAAGGGAAAGGTAAGGGCAAGTATCGGGTGGAGGTTCTTGGGTTTGATTATTACAACACAAAAACAGGTACGATTGAATCAGGTGGCACGGAAAAGATCGCTATGTGGATGCTTGACATTGATTATGACGAGCGAAGCCTCTATCCAAGACAGGTCTTCTTCCCGATGGCAGGTGCAAAAGACGGTTGGGCACGGTTGGCAAAGAACCTGAGGGCAGAGATAGATGAGGAACTAATCGAAGCGTACCGCGGTACTGTTTCCTTGCCTTTTGAAGCCGGCGGTAACCGGCAGATTGCTGTGAAGATTGTAGATGACCGCGGAATTGAAAGCTTGAAGATCGTGGAGGTGGAAGTCTAACGATGATAGTCTCTCATATTATCCTGAAAAATTGGCGTAATTTCCAATCAGTTGATGTCGAACTGGGCAACCGTGTTTTTCTGGTTGGTCCCAACGCTTCAGGCAAATCGAATTTTCTTGATGTCTTCCGCTTTCTGCGTGACATCGCCAAGCCGGGAGGCGGTTTACAGAAAGCCATCAGTGATCGCGGGGGTATATCCAAAATACGATGTCTTGCAGCACGTGCCAATCCTGATGTCGAGATGGAAGTTTCCCTTACGGAAGCCGCGGCCAAAGAGACGTTATGGAAGTATGCTATTGGAATTAAGCAGGAGGTCCGTGGTTATCGCAACCCCTATCTTGCTTATGAAAGAGTGTGGATCGGGGACAAGTTGATACTCGATCGCCCTGATCATGATGACGAGAAAGATAAGTTACGCCTGACCCAGGCACATCTCGAACAGATCAGCCTCAATCAGCCTTTTAGAGAAATCGCCAAGTTTTTTGATTCTGTTCAGTACATGCACCTTATTCCACAACTCATCCGCTACCCTATTGCATTCTCGGGACCGACTATTCCAGGGGACCCTTACGGACAGAACTTTCTGGAGCGCGTTGCCAAAACGAATACGAAAACTCGCCAAGCACGCCTGAGAAAGATCGAAGCAGCATTATTTATAGCGGTTCCACAGTTGAAGCATCTTACTGACATCAAGGATGAGTCAGGCATCCCACATCTGGAGGTGGTCTATGAGCATTGGAGACCAAAAGGCGCTCGGCAACGTGAAGACCAATTTTCGGATGGTACGCTGCGTTTAATCGGTTTACTTTGGGCTTTACTGGACGGGGATTCATTATTGCTGCTCGAGGAACCGGAATTATCGTTGAATGCCGGGATTGTCAGCAAGTTACCAGCTTTGATGTATCGGTTACAACAACCGAAGAAACCTCGGCAGAGGAGGCAGGTGATAATCAGTACGCATAGTACAGACCTGTTGTCAGATAAGGGAATAGGTGGCGAGGAGGTGCTACTCCTTTCACCGAGTGCAGAAGGGACTGATGTAACGATAGCTTCCTCGGTCAATGAGATCCAAGATCTGCTAAAGGGGGGCTTATCCATAGCTGACGCTGTTCTGCCGAGAACCGTGCCAAAGAATGTTCATCAGATGGAGCTTTTTAAATGAGTTCACACATACCCATCAACCTTGCCGTCGAAGACGATTTGAGCGATGTTGTTCTTAGAAAGATACTTCCAGCCAGATACGAGGTGGGCGTGTGTTATAATCAAGGTGGGTTTGGCTATCTCAAAAAGACAATCCATGGATTCAACAATGCCTCAAAGTGGATGCCTTTTCTGGTACTGACCGATCTTGATAGAGTGGAGTGTGCGCCTAAACTCATTAAAGAATGGCTGCCGATTCCAATTCATCACAATCTACTGTTTCGTGTGGCTGTGAGAGAGGTCGAAACATGGGTTCTTGCAGATCGTGATCGCTTCGCCAAATTTGTTGGTATCAGGAAGGCATTGGTTCCCGTGGATGTTGATGCAATTAACGATCCAAAGGAATGTCTGATCAATCTTGCCAACAATATCTTCATACTCGCTTTTCCCGGTTATGATAGTTACCTAACTCCAGTAATGCTTTGGTTCCTCGTAAGGTGAGTTGATGATCATTTGGTCAATTGTGGATTTCATGTTTCATCCTCTGGCGGAACGATCCGCTCAAGTCTGGAGATTAAAACCGGTGTCTCACGCTGAATCGTATCCCAGACTTCGTTCAAATTCACCTGGCCATAGGCATGGACGAGTAAATCACACATCCGCGCCATTGCGAACCATGGAACATCTGGATACATTACCGGGCACTCTTCAGATAGACGCCTAACCGCCTCTCCGATTACTTCCAGACAGTGGATTACAGCGTACTGGCATTTTCGGTCAGAAAGGAATGCGTCCTTATCGAGCCCCGCCGTAAAATCTCTGGCATCTTTAGCCGCGAGAAGGATATCGAGGAGATACGCAGCATCACGAGACATAGACCCCGCCTCCAGTGACGAGAGAATTGCCCTACGGCGGATGTAGTTCCGGCTCTGCTCCACTGCCCGTCGTGTCAAGAGGTCTACCTCACGTCCAAATATTTGCTTAAGTTCGTCCTGCATCTGTATGAGATCGAATAACGTATGTTTTGCGTCATCCTCAAAGCTGACGAGCATATCTATATCGCTATCGGATCGGAAGTCGTCACGAAGCACCGAGCAGAAGAACGAGAACTCTTGGATATTCCATTTTTTATAGAACTTGACAATCTCTTCTTTTGGTAGGTCAATCTGTGCTCGGGTCTTTGTTCTATCTCCACGATTTATATATTTT
>QENJ01000327.1 GCA_013374505.1 Candidatus Methanophagaceae archaeon | reverse complement strand
TGATTAAAGCGGAGCTTCCGGAAGCACCGGAGACGATGCCATATTACAAAGTGGTTGACGAAGACTTTGATAACGCTATGTCGCCTGAATTTTGCAGAGTGCAGCAAAAATACCTACCTTCCGAGGAGGAGGCAGTACGATATGCAGAGGAGTTTATTGAATCGAACGGAGGAATGCCAGACGATGCGGTCTTTGGGGGTGTCAGTACTGTCTACAGCATGAATATCAGTGGCAGTGGTGAAGTCGTAGAAAAAAGACCAGAGGATATACAGGTGGGTTATCACAGAGTCTTCAACGGCATGCCCGTGGTCGGAGCAGGTGATACGATAGAGTTAGTAATAGGAGATAATGTCACATTATGTCCACGGCTACCCTTTCTAGGCAATAACGGAACGGTCCTCAGCTTCCTGAAAAGCTGGCGAGAACTTGAATATGTGGGAGAAAGAGAGATACTAAACGCAAGCGAGGCAGTAGAGCGATTTCAGAGAGGGGAAACCATCTATCAACTGGGCGGACCACTAAGCACGATAGAGATAAATAGAATGGAACTTGGCTATTACCACTACGATAAGGCAGATACCAAGTTTCTTCTTCATTTCTACACCTCCTTTCTCCATTTTCTTCATTTTAATCCTCACAAGTCCAACTATAGTACCAGTAGTCGCCATCATCGGGATACTCATCGGGCATTACCACTCCATGTCCCCACAGGTGGTCATTATTCTTCTGCTCTTCGTTGTCGAATATTGCAACAGCGATTATATTAGGATCATTGAATCCAATCTTTGTCCCCCAGTAATAGGCGTCATAAACCGTATAATCGCCGTAAATAGCGTAGACCAAGAAGTTGTTTATTACGGCTTCATGCATATACACATCCGTTTCAAATCCCATCACCGCGTGCGAGTACTTTAACGCATGTTTCCAGTCTTCCCAGTCATCGAGAACCACACAGCTATGTATGATGGTCCATTCATTGTCCTCGTCCCATTTGTATTCAACATCCTGAGCTCTCACATCTGCGATATTCGGTCCGGGCGCCCAGTCATGCAGACAAATCTCTGTTCCCCAATCGTCATACCCATGACCGAAGTGGTAATGGAAGTCCGCTCCGTCCAGACCCTGGTAACCGCTGTTGCTCGTCCCGAAATCGGGTTCATCCACCGAGTCGTCTACTTCATGAAAACGTTCAGTCCAGTGAGCATTGTCCCGGATATACTCCACCAGAGCATCGTAGCTCTCTTGACCACGAGTAAGGTCGCCCAAAAACAACGAGTCCGAATAATCTTCGATTATTGTCACTGAATACTCCAGAACATTGTCGTCATCGCAGCAGTTCAATGTTGCACCAAGAGAGAGCTTCAGGTCTAATAATCCAAGATCACCCACAGTCACCATGTCGTCGCAGTTCACATCTCCAGCCCATTCACTGTCTAAGGTTGCACCAAGAGAGAGCTTCAGGTCTAATAATCCAAGATCACCCACAGCCACCATGTCATCACAATTCACATCACCGCACGAGACAGCCATCACCGGCGATGCTGATGCTGCTAACATCACTAACATTGCTATTGGTATTATTATATATCGTTTGTTCATTTTTATTCTTTTCATCTCCTTTTATCCCCTTTTTCTTTTCGCTTTTTAGCGCCCTCAGATTCTAACCACTTAAGGTGCACCGTTACAGACTCCAAGCTTTTCACGCCCATCTTCCACGTCTCCCCTCTCTTTATCTTACCCCGCGAGATATCACAGTAATAAAATTTTATTGTTATTGATAATACAATTTTCGTTTTTTTATGAAAATATAACGCTTGATGATTTAGAAGAGGAAGTTGAATTCAAACCGCATCCGGAAGGTGAAATGCCTTGTTTACTGTACTTACTGTTTGTGCTGTAAAAATGGCTAAAATAAAATATATGGAATGCGGTTTGACATGATAGAGCAAGAGATAACAGAGCTAAAGGCAAAAATCGGGATGGTTTAGTTTATATCCGAAGCGAGACAAAGCGAAGCAATAAGCGCATCCAATTGAATTCGCTCGTTTGCACCCTCGGTAATCCGGAAATCCGTCTCACCTATACGATCCATCAGTTCCACCTTCTGCCTCGCGGAGATATCCATGTTTATCACACGCCGGTGCATCTGCGCTAATATCTCGTCACCTGAGATTCCTTTATCCTGCAACGCTTCCAACTTATCCAGTGCAACAAAAAAGTTACCGTCTAACGCTTCTTTTATCAGCGCTTCTATCTCCTCAGGTCTTGCCGTTGCCGTTATCTCGTATATCATCTCGGGTTTTATTTCGGTGTCGAGAACCGCAGCACTTTGCAGTGCGTTTACGGCTCTTCGCATATCGCCCAGCGAGACATAGTTCAACGCCTTGACCGTATCTTCAGACAACTTCAAACCCTCTTTTTCGGCAATATACAAAATCCGCGACTTCAAAGCGTCATAAGAAAGCGATTTGAACCGGTACACAGAACATCTTGATTGTATAGGGTCTATAATCTTGGAAGAGTAATTGCAACTGAGTACAAATCTACACGTAGCCGAATATCGCTCCATCGTTCTTCGTAATGCGGACTGCGCTGCGTCTGTCAAAGCATCCGCTTCGTCAAGGAAGATGATTTTGAATGCGGAATCGCCAATGGGCATGGTTCTCGCGAAGTTCTTTATCTTGTTGCGAACCACTTCTATACCCCTTTCGTCACTCGCGTTAAGTTCGGTAAAGTTCTCGACCCATGTGTCCGTAAACAGTTCGCGCGCCATAGCGACAGCAGCGGCTGTTTTGCCCACGCCGGCGGGACCGGAGAAGATAAGATGTGGTAAATTCTTCCGGCGAACGTATGACTTGATATTGCTTATTATGTGGCTCTGCCCCACCACCTCGTCCAGCGTTCTGGGTCTGTATTTCTCAGTCCATATCTCTTCTCGCGGCATTCGTTCTCTTTTCCTTATTATAACAACACTCCGGTTCTAAAGATTAAACCAGTGCTAAAAGAAAAATGAATTTAGCTATAAAGTTTTTCTTCCCCGAACGGACATAAAGTATTATGGATATGGATTTAGTGTCGTCATTGGTACAGGTATTTATTATGCTATTTGTGATAATGGACCCGCCGGGCATTATTCCTATATTTATAGCCTTAACAAAGGATGTGAGCAAGGAAGAAAGAGAAAAGGAGCTAAATCACGCTGTTGCCGTTGCTTCAATATTACTGCTCCTGTTTGCGTTCTTGGGAAAGTTTGTCCTAGATGTGTTGGGCATAACTCTGAATAGCTTTATGATAGCAGGCGGCATCCTACTTTTGCTCATCGCCTTTGACCTCTTGCGTGGTGAGCACAAATACGGGGTGCGTGGTGGATCAAGCGTGGGCGCAGTTCCGTTAGGGATACCATTGCTCGCCGGTCCCGGAGCCATAACCGCAGTCATGGTAATCATACAATCCTATGGTGTCGGCTTTGTCCTTTTTGCTATCTTTTCCGCTATTATCGCAACAAAACTCGTGTTAGGACAATCCCAGAGGATATTCCGTATAATCGGTAAAGTAGGGTCAGAAGTGTTAAGCCGTGTAATGGGAATAATAGTGGCAGCAATTGCGATACAATTTATAGTGGATGGTATCTTGGGGCTGATTTAGCATAAACTCTGCGAACTCAAGCGAACTCTTGCGGTAAAGCGGGATGAATTATTAGTTCTGAATCCCCTAAAGATGACACAGCGCGTTTCAA
>QENJ01000326.1 GCA_013374505.1 Candidatus Methanophagaceae archaeon | reverse complement strand
CATTTACTAAAGTCCGAGCTAAAAGATCATCAATGCGGATTTAAAGCATTCAAAAGGGAGTCGTTATTCGCTATTCTGGATACTGTAAAGGATAATCACTGGTTCTGGGATACTGAGATACTGGTGAGAGCACAGAGAGAAGGATACCGGGTAAAAGAGTTTCCCGTGAGGTGGCGATGTGACAATCAAACAAAAGTGGATTTGAAGAGGGACGTAATAGAGATGGGGACTCAAATTTTAAGGCTCTGGCGTGAGCTTAGACATACGTAATTGAGGGTTTCATCCCAAAGATAGGGTAAGTATTCTATGGTGGTGTTTCACGAAATATGAACGAAAAGACGAAAAGATTTGTACGGAGCAAATACAGGGATTATTACAGAACTGCGCGGATAGAACTCCTGTCGGATTTATGGATGCGGGAACTGGCATTCGTTCATTTTGACCCGTCTTACCCAGCGAAACTCGTGATGAGACGACACAAATCCTTTAACACTGATGTTGACTTAGTGAACTACCTCAAGGAGAATGCACCTGCTCATGCCTATCATTCCGCCGCTATTTATAAATATCCCGCGGGCCCGAATATGGCAAGCAAAGACTGGATCGGTGCGGATTTAATCTTTGACCTCGATGCCGACCACGTGGTGGATGAATCTGAGCTTCCGGACTATTCTTATGAGGACCTGCTGGTACTTGTGAAAAAAGAGACAGTAAAATTGATTGACTTTCTGCTTGACGATTTTGGATTCCACGAAGACGATATCGAGCTTATATTCTCGGGATCGAGGGGCTATCATATACATATACAAAAACAAGAGGTGCGAAGGCTTGGCAGCCGAGAACGGCGTGAAATAGTTGATTATATCACGGCTACGGGGCTCGATATGGATAGCTTCCTGAAAGGCGTAGAAAAGTCGGGGCGTGAAGATTTGAAGTTTACTCGCGATGGCTGGGGAAAACTACTACTAAAAGGGCTGATAGAGTTCCTGCACGAAATAGCGGCAATGGAAGAGGAAGAGGCTATCAAGGTGGTAAGAAGCGCAGGCAAAATGGAACGGAAGAACGCAAAAGAGATAATCCGGATTGCCCAAGATGAGACCGTGATGGAACGGATAGAACAAGGCGAAATCCCTCAGTTCGCTAAGGCTATTAAATGGGGTGAGATAACAAGGGCAGTAACAAAGACAGTACGAGTAAAATCAGCGGATAAACCTGATGAGCCCGTGACTGCGGACATAAAACGGCTTATCAGGCTGCCGACATCGCTGCATGGCAAATCGAGTTTTGTAGTAAAACCGTTAAAACTAGCAACTTTTGATGCGTTCGACCCTTTAGAAGATGCTGTTGTATTCGGCGATTCGCCCGTGGAAGTACAGATGGTTCGCAGCGCCGCGATAAAGCTGAAAGGCGAGAGCTATAAGATAGAAGAAGGTGAAACCGCTTCGTTACCGGAGCATGTTGCGCTTTTTTTCCTGTGTCGTGGCGCAGCCGAGTGCGTGTAACAATCTATTTTGTACGATTACCCGTAATATTGCCCGGTTTTACGTTTTCTGAGTAGATATATGAAGAACGGCGCACCGAAGAATGCGGTGATTATACCAACCGGCAACTCGCCTAATAACCGTGCCAATGCGTCCGTCCAGACAAGAAAGATACCGCCTACCAATGCAGAAGCGGGAAAAAGTATGCGGTGGTCCGGTCCCACGATCATTCGCGTGATGTGCGGTATTATCAGGCCGACAAAGCCAATAGTTCCTGCGAATGCTACCGCGGCTGCTGTTATGAATGCAGATAGCACCAAAAGTATTCTCTTCACGCTTTCCACGTTTATACCCAATGTCTGCGCGGATTCCTCACCGAGCAGCATTGCGTTCAGGTCCTTTGCGAAGATATAAATGAGTACGAAGCAGACGCTAACAGGCAAAAACGTTATTTTCACCTGTGTCCAGTTAGCGAGCCAGAAACCGCCCATCAACCAGAAGAAGATGTTGTGTAATGATTTGCCCGCGATCGCCATGATGAGGAATAATATAGCGCCTAAGAATAACGAAACTGCTATCCCCGTGAGCAGCAATGTGTCTATCGGTATTCTTCCGCCTACCTTTGCAAGGTTATAGACAAGGAAAGTGGCGAACACGGCGCCGAAAAAAGCTAGGAACGGCGTGGTGTAAATCGAGAGGAACTGTTGTAGAAACGCAATAGAAATAGCAGCACCAACTGCGGCGCCTGAGGATATACCTATTATGTATGGGTCAGCCATAGGATTTTTGAATAGTCCCTGCAATGTAGTCCCTGCGGTTGCCAGTGCTGCGCCGACCATTATCGCCAGGAATATCCGTGGCAGTCGAATATCAAAGATTATTATCTCAGTCACGGAAGAAGGCGCTTCGCCGAGCTGAAGTTTGTACCATATCAAAGAGACTATTTCCAGTGGCGACACATAAACAGGCCCTATTGCCGTTGCCAGCACGATAGTAAAAAATAGAATTGCAATTAAATATACCATAACCATTTTCCAGTGCATGAATTTCAAAGTATGCGCTGCTTTTGCTTCTTCTGTCATCTTTCAATCTTCGACCTCGCACAAAAGCCCAGTTGAGCGTTCTATACCTGCAACTACCGCTTCGGGCATTGCTATATTACTCATAAGACCGGGCACATCATAAAGTATTTGGTCTTTATACTTTTCTCTTTACGAAAAATCCTATCATTATAAATAGAGGCAGAGTATTGTAATAGCGAAGGTGAGAGAAGATAATGATAAGCGTGAATGAGTATGGAATAGACGTATTTGAGGAGATGATGGACAATTCGGAGGAGCTCCAAGTAGGTATTTTGGAGCTGGATAACGGGACCACGATAATAGATGCAGGAGTGGAAGAAACAGGTGGATTTGAGGCAGGATTATACGTGTCGAGGATATGTATGGCCGACCTTGCGGACATACGATTCAGCACTTTTGACCTCGGAACAATATCGTGCCCCGCGATAGAGCTTACCACCGACCATCCGATAATCGCCTGTATGGCATCGCAATTTGCGGGGTGGAGTATAAGCGTGAAGAAATTCTTTGGTATGGGTTCAGGACCTGCAAGGGCTCTTTCCCTAAATCCAAAGGAACTGTATGAGAAGATAGGGTACGAGGATGATACACCCGAAGCGGTATTAGTTCTTGAAAGTAGTGCGATACCAGATGAAGAAGTAACCTCGAAGATAGCGGAGGATTGCAAGGTGGACTCGGAAGACCTGTATATCGTAGTCGCGCCAACCGCTTCTATCGCCGGTTCTGTGCAGATAGCCGCAAGGGGGATAGAGACGGGTATCCACAAATTCGAGTCCATAGGATTCGATATAAACAGCATAACACATGGGTATGGTATTATACCAATCTCGCCTATTGTGGGTAATGACGTGGAGTGCATGGGCTCGACCAACGACTGTATCATCTACTGTGGTCGCATGTCTTATACCATAGACTATGATAATGTGGAAGAGCTGAAGGACTATGTGAAGAAAGTGCCTTCGCATACATCCAAAGATTACGGACAGCCGTTCTACAAGACGTTTAAGGCTGCGGGATTCGACTTCTACAAAGTAGATGCGGGTATGTTTGCACCTGCGGAGGTCACAGTAAACGAGATAAATAGTGGTAAGACATTTACATGCGGTAAGATAAATACCGATGTGTTGCTGGAATCTTTCGGGCTAGAGAGTTTATAAATAGTACTTTGGAACGTGGCTGCCGGAACTTACCGGCAGTTCCTATT
>QENJ01000027.1 GCA_013374505.1 Candidatus Methanophagaceae archaeon | reverse complement strand
CACGATGAAAATGTGGGGTCCGATGGATGAAAAATTAAAAAATCACTGACTTTTTCGATTGTGCCACAGTGATGATAATAGAGCAAAGCTGGTCAAGCACAGGACCTGATGTTGAACTAGCAGCTCCTGGAGTGGGTATCTACTCAACTTACTGGGATGATACCTATGCCACATTGAGTGGTACCAGCATGGCTTGCCCACAGGTATCAGGGACAGCCGCATTAGTAATAGCTAACGAGTCATTGTCAAATGATGAAGTGAGACTACGCCTACAACAAACCGCTGATGATCTGGGTGCAACACGCCAGTATGGACATGGTTTAGTGGATGCAGATGAAGCGGCTCCTCCGACTGGAAACCAACCACCAGTAGCGGATGCAGGAGCAGATCAAACAGTCAGTGATGCAGATGGTAATGGTGTAGAAGCGGTAACCTTAGACGGTTCAGGTTCTTGCGACCCAGATGGAAGTATCGACTCTTATGAGTGGAAGGAAGGTGCAACCTTGCTTAGTAGTGCCGTGTCGTTCACATGTGATTTCAGCGTAGGAATGCACACTGTGACATTAACAGTGACTGATGATGGTGGAACGAGCAGCAGTGACGATGTGTTAGTTACCGTAACAGAAGCACCTACCAATACCATGCACGTAGCAAGCATCGAGATGGATACAGATAGTACAACGCGAGGACGAAACATATTTGTATGGGCTGTAGCAACGATGACTATCTTCGATGAGTCTAACAATCCGGTTGAAGGTACAACGGTATCTGGTCAATGGAGCAATGCGACAAGCGATAGCGATTCGGGTGTTACTGGTGCCAGTGGACAGGTATCGTTAGACTCTGATTCGGTGAAGAATCCGTCAGGTGGAACGACATTCACTTTCACTGTGGATGGCGTAACAAAGGCGGGTTGGGACTATGATTCAGAGGCAAACGTAGAGACAAGCAAAAGTATAAACGTCTAAAAAACCAATTTCCCATTTTTATTTTTTTGTTATGCCACTTGTTCATTTAAGCTCTTGGCGGAATTTTAGCTGTCCCAATTGAACCAAGGAAAGATAAAACGTATCCTCTTCAAATTAAAGGGTAACTCAAAAAGTATATACCAAATCATCGATGATGCCATCATTTTTGACAGATGCTATAAAAACACAAAGTTTTATTATACCGTGATTTCAACTAGAACATCCACCACTAAAGTAAAAGGTATTACCATGAACATATCACGAATCACAGAAACATTAGATACCCTAAATATCCGCCCTGATGAAATTGCGGATGAACGGCTAGCTGAAGTCTTCCGCATCCTGCTCCTGCTCATTGAAGAATTGTGCGAGGAAAATGAAAAATCAAAAGAAGAAAACCAGAAGTTACGAGATGCAATCAATCTCCTAAAAGGAGAGCAAGCCAAACCAGACATCAAATCTTCTAGGAAGAAACCGAACGAAGACATCTCTTCAGAAGAAGAAAAAAAGTCCCAAAAAACATCCAAAAAGAAGAAATCAAAGGCAAAGAAGCATAAGATAAAAATAGATCGTATCGAAGTGTGCAAGGTAGATCAGAACATCTTGCCCAATGATGCGGAATTCAAAGGATACCAGGACGTGGTTGTTCAGGAAATCATCATCAAAACGGATAATGTTAAATATAAGAAAGAGATTTACTACTCCCCCTCCAAAAACAAGACCTACATGGGGGAATTACCGCCAGAGGTTAAAGGAGATTTCGGACCTGGTGTGAAATCACTGGTTTGCACGCTTAAACATATTGCTAACGTGTCAGAGCCAAAGATACACGAGTTTTTAGACATTTTCAGGATTTTTATCTCTCCAGCTTCGATTTCACGCATTATTACAAAGAACAATGAACTTTTCCATCAGGAGAAGGCAGATATTTTCCTGGCAGGACTGCTCTCTACGGATTATCAGCAGATAGATGATACTAGCTCCAGAGTCCGTGGGCAGAACTACTATACCCAGATCGTTTGCAATCCTTATTACACCGCTTACTTCACGGCCCCCCACAAAGACCGTCTTACCATTCTTGATATACTGCGCGGTGATCCAGACGGCAAAGCAAGGAGTTATTTGTTCAATGAAGAAGCTTTCGACCTGCTGGAAAGATTTGGGCCTTCTAAAAAATTGAGTTCACAATTACGAGAGCGAGTTTTTGGTACAGTACTGGATGAAGCGCAGATGCAACAACTGCTAGGAGCTGTCTTCCCCGATCAGGGTAAGGGCAAAATCAGACGGACAAGGACTATGGAAGCGGCCGCTATTGCTGCTTATCACCAGCAAACCGACTTCCCCATTGTGGAAGTACTTTTGAGCGATGATGCACCTCAATACAAGCTGCTTATATACTTGCAAGCACTGTGCTGGGTTCATGACGGACGGAACTACAAGAAGTTGCGCCCCGTAGTGCCGGAGCACCGTGAAAAACTAGATGAATTTCGGGGCAAATATTGGGATTATTACCAAAAACTATTGCAATTCGGAGTGAATTCGTCTCAAGAGGAGGCTGAAGCACTATCTGCTAAATTCGATCAATTGTTTTCCACGAAAACGAGGTATCCAGCTCTTGATGAGCGGATTGCAAAGAGTAAGGCTAAAAAGTCGGAGCTCCTAATGGTGTTGAAACACCCAGAGCTTCCTTTACATAACAACGATGCGGAATTGGGTGCGAGAGCACAGGTTCGCAAGCGTGACGTAAGTCTGCATACAATGACCGAAGACGGTACAAAGGCTAACGATACCTTTTTGACGATTGGTCAGACTGCGAAGAAGTTAGGTGTGAGTGCGTATGAGTACATCTATAATCGAATCAGTAAGCGTTTTCGCTTGCCTTCGCTTGCGGAACTGATTAGGGCAAAGAGTTTTCCCGGAGAAAGACTACGATATGGGTTAGGATGAAGTGGGTGATGCGTTTGGCGTGGTATATTCTATAGGAAATATCGCGTAGTGCAGTAGAATATTGATATGTGCGTATGACTGACCAGTATGTTCTACCTCGGGGTAACTGAGACGTATAGTATATCTTCAGTCCATTCCAATCAATATGGAGAGGATACGATAAAACGTTTATCTCACATTCACGATAAAAAGTTAAAAACTCTTTTGCCTCTTGCTACCGCTATATTCAAAAAAATAAAAAGGGGAACCTATTTTTTATTCCCCGCGCTTCTTGCGATGGTTGAAGAAGAACAGTAGTCCAAGTATTGCTGCGACTGGTATGGCGATTGTTGCGAATTCCGGGACTTGATACATCACGTCATGTGAAGGCGGAACTTTTGCATTTGCTCTATTATCCTCATCCGCACCTACCGCGGCGAAGTGCACCTTTACCGCACTGGTACTGGTGTCGAGTGTAATATCAACATCCACAGTTATGTTCTCTCCTTCTTCAAGTACGCCATCTCCCGGGATCTGATTTGTGATATTTACAACTTGAAAATGTGTGCTGCTACCGTATTTATAGATTCCATGAGGATACTCGTAATTATCAGCCGTTTCATTTACCAGTGCCTTATTGTTTTCTGTTATAGTGCCATTGTAAGGCCATACTGTTTCACCACTGACATTTACTGTCACATTACCTTCAGGGTTTCTATCCACAGCCACAAGCAGATACAGATAGTGAATACTTCCTGCACTGCCTGCATTGTGATAGTAAATATCCAACTTAAAAGAGGTATCTGTTGTTACGTTAGTTTCACTGAACCAGTCATCACCGCACTCCTCCATATAGGTACCTGGCGGAATCGGTTCTAGC
>QENJ01000325.1 GCA_013374505.1 Candidatus Methanophagaceae archaeon | reverse complement strand
ATGTTAGAACTAAATATTTTTGTGATAGAGGGATGCTATCTGTCGTTGTTGGATAATTGTGGGACAGCCTCTAGAACCTAGAAACTCTATGACCCTTTTAATTTCTTTTTCGTTTTGGGCTTTAATGTTGCTAATGCAGTTATCTTTCAAGCTCTCCGCTAACTTCTCTGGATTGTTTATAAGGTCCAATCGTTCAAGCATTTTATTATAAAACTTTGCGAAGTTAAGCAAGCATAGAACAAAACCTGTTAATACCGGCAAGAAGAGTAAAAAAGCTATAGTAGGGCGTAATAATTCAAAAACAAATAAATATAGAACCGAAATTATAATCATTCCTAAAAATGAAAAGAGAGTTCTTGTTGTTGTCTTGTCTCTCCGAAATTCTTCAATTGTAAAAGGTGTTCTTTTTTCGGAATAATACTGAAGGATAACTATGGTAAGCGAAAAAACAATTGCCAAAATCACACCTAATACAGCGGCAATTGTGCTTAGAATGGTTTTGATAGGTAGTTCGCGGAAAAGCTCAGCGTTAAAACTTATGCTATAATTGTTAAGCACGAATGAAGGATTTGTGGTGGACGGAACGTTAAATAGTGCTATTAAACCGAATATAACTGCAACCATCGTTAGCAGAAAAATGGACAGGATAAACCTATTTGTTTTATCCTTGAACCCTTTACGAAACAGTTCGTTTATCCTCTCTTTTAATGACATTCCTTATCATATTTAGGATTCAGTGATATAAAACTAACCTCTCTCACGCCAAAAACTCCTCAATCACCTTATTATCCTCCACATCCCGCTACTCCATTCATCCAAACCAATTTCACGCACCCAAAACCAAACTCAACCGACTCCTCCTATCCCCCTTTGCTCGCGTCCACCATCCGCTAAAAATGCCTTTTCTTTCTCCGTCCAGACACCCCTACTTGAAATACCGGCCTTACCTACTCAAACTCGTAAAGAAAGCGTATTGAGTAGCGGTTTGCAATTCTCGCCTCAATTTCCTTACGTCATCACGATGAATAAAAAGTTCTTCTGCTGCTTGTTCCGTCCGCTCTTGCCTCAATATCTTATTTACTACCTCGCACTCTAACTTGCCATAGACTCGCGATATTCCTCTGCCATAATCAGACGTCAGTTCTATGTATATCGGGAGTTTCAATTTACCATAATCCGCTTCAGGTATAAGTTTAGCGATTTTAGCCAGTTCTTCCTTTCTTATATGCTGGATTGTATTGTCTCCGCACCGAACACCCGGTTTTTCTTCTTTTAGTAAAGCGGAAAGCATCTTTCGTTCAACAGGCAAGTGCTTGTTCAGTGTTCGGACACTCTTCGCGATTACTCGATCGTCAAACTTTACTTCTATCATCTCAGCCGTCCTTTGTTTTCTTTTAGCCGCTGTACAAGCACAAAAACACAAAAGGGGGGATAAAAACTAATCCTCCGGGAATTAATAGCTTTTGTCTATATTTTGCTTTTTCTTGCCGTTAATGCTAATCTATTAGAGGTTACTACGGATAAAGTATTTCTAAACGGATAGCCGGATAGCCGGTATTCAATCATCATTCACATATTATTTAAACATCCTTTTGGTCTAAATCTTAATCAAAAACTTCTTCTCTATCTCTTAAATAGCAGGCAAACTCAATTACTGCCTTCAACTTACTTTCCAGAACTACACTAATTATTTCTTCAAGTTTTTTTTAGTCCCCCAATACTTGCCCTCCTTTTTGCTTATGTCACGTTAATCTAATCGCGGGAATCCAATCGCTATATCTTTTCCCGTTTACATCTCTGAACTCTGAGCAGGTTATGAATCCAGCGGGTGTTGATAAATTATCGGTATGATGTATCTGCGGATACGAGCCTGTTTCTATGACGTAGTTGTATGTTTTGCCGGATTCTAAGGTGAAAGGCGAATCAAAAGTGATTGTATCCCTGTCTTCTGCGTAACCGTTCCAGGAAGCGCTCTTGTCTATCTCATTTCCGTAGATCCTGACGGATTCGGTATGCCCGCCCGTGCCTGCGCAGGGATAGGTGTAAAGCTTTTGCACGGTTATATTCTGATTCGGTGCGATTGTACCCGTATGTGTGCCGGGGATGCTTGGATACATATCCGCAGATTGGCAGGTATCAAATGTATTTGTGCCGTAAAGACATGTTAGCGCGTACATCTCAGTAGATATTCCGAGCAATAAATCGTTCGTTCCATCACCGTTTAAGTCGCAATTATGCCCCCACCACGTGGCAACCCAAATTAACTCATTGGATTGTGCTTCTAAAAGGTGCGTTCCCTCTTTGCCTGTCTTTGCTATTACTCTCGTTGTTGTCGTATCTGTCGGTTGGTTATATTTATTTTCGGTAGCAATAACATCATTCAAGCCATCGCCATCTAAGTCGCCTGCCGGTAATGCTGCGATATAGGAACCAGCACCACTTACCGACTCTTCCCACATGTGCGAGCCCGTTTTACCATTCTTTGCTATTACTCTCGTTGTTGTCGTATCTGTCGTATTGTCATATGTACTTTCGATGACAATAACGTCATCTAACCCATCACCGTCTAAATTGCCTGCTGATAATGCAAAGATATGTGAACCAGTACCACTTACCGATTCTTCCCACAGTGACGCTCCGTTACTACCTTTCTTTGCTATTACGCACATCGTTGCCGTAAAAGTCAGTTCATCAACCTTAATTTCGCTGACTATAACATCATTCAAGCCATCACCGTCTAAGTCACCTGCTGGTAGTACATAGATGTAGGGTACCATACCAGTTACCGACTCTTCCCACATGTGCGTGCCCGTTTTACCATTCTTTGCTATTACACTCATCGTTGCCGTAAATATCGCATCATTACTTTTACGTTCGCGGACTATAACATCATCAAAACCGTCACCGTCTAAGTCACCTGCCCTCTTAGCATCAATATCGCAGTTATCTTTGCCATCCGCATTTACCGATTCTTCCCATATGCGCGTCCCCGTGTTACCCTTCTTTGCTATTACTTTTGCTGTGGTCGTATCTGTAGCGCCGTCATATATACTTTCGATGACTATAACATCTGTCAGACCGTCAGCATCTAAATCACCTGCACTCTTTGCATCAATATCGCAGTTATCCTTGCCATTCGCATTTACCGTCTCTTCCCATATGTACGTGCCCGAGTTACCTACCGTTGCTATTACTTTTGCTGTTGTTGCATTTGCCGCGCTGTCATATATACTTTCGATGACTATAATATCACCAAGACCGTCACCGTTTAAGTCACCTGCACCCCATGCATCAATATCGCAGTTATCCTTACCATCCGCATTTACCGATTCTTCCCATAGGTACATGCCCGTTTTACCATTCTTTGCTATTACTTTTGCTGTTGTTGTATCTGCTGCGCGGTCATATATACTTTCGATGACTATAACATCTGTCAGACAGTCACCGTCTAAATCGTCTGTTGGTACTGCAAAAATGTCGCTGTTATCTTCACCCGCAGTATTTACTGACTCTTCCCATAGCGGCATTCCTGTTTTACCTATCTTTGCTATTACTTTTGCTGTTTCCGTATCTGCCGCTTTGTCATATTCACTTTCTATCACAATAACGTCATCCAGACCATCGCCGTCTAAGTCACCTGCGGAATGCGCAATAATATAGCTGTTATTCTCGCCTCTTGCAGTTACTGACTCTTCCCATAGATGCGATCCATCACTACCTTTCTTTGCTAGTACCTTTTCTGTCCCTATATCCGTCACAGGATCGTATCGCAGGGTATGGACTAAAACGTCTGGATTACCGTCACCTTCTAAGTCCGTGATTATCTCGGCGTGTGTAGA
>QENJ01000026.1 GCA_013374505.1 Candidatus Methanophagaceae archaeon | reverse complement strand
CGGTCCCTTTTTCATTTTGAAAAAATGTTCGTCAAAAATATTGACCCCATTTTTCGTAAAAGCCCTTGATATCTATGCATTTTATGGGTGCGAAACTTGAGTTTTTATTACCTGTTCGCACATCCCATTGCTTCTAAGATTGTTAAGGGTTGCCCATCCCAGTAAGTGGGATGAACCAGTATTGCGCATTTTTTGAACACATCCCATTTCCGTTGACCGTGTGTTAATCCGTGGAACGTGATATATTTTTCAAGCAGATTTGATCTGATGTACCCTTCTATATCTTCCTTTTGTTGTGCGTTGCTCCATTCACCTATTAAATTCAGGTGAATATTGATTTTTTTTTGCTTGCAAATGTTCACAGCATAAACAAGATTTTTGATTCCCTTCGAAAAATTAAGTGCGCCAACATAAAGCAGGTTTATTGGTGTTTGAAAAATAATATCTCTTGAAATTATCGCATCAGATGGCACATAAATCCCATTATCCATCGTAATAGTTCGTTTGATATTGTAACGTTCCAAATTTTTTTTGACACTTTCCCCCAAAACTCTTAGCGTATCAACCTGATTCAGAAAATATAACCCTATTTTCCTCCTGATCCCTTCTGTTTGTAAAAACTGAAAGTCGGCGCCCGCCAGTTCTCCGAGCACCTTTACACCGAGACGTTTTGCGAACCAAAGAACTATCGCAGTGCGAATAAATGCCGAAAAATCCTTTGGTATTGAAGAATAAAGGACTTTGGGCCGATACCTGATGAGAAGGCAGGAAGATTTAAGAACCAGATACAATCCCCAAAAAATATTTTTTAACGTAAATTGTCCCTGAGATGTTTTGTTAGAACTTTTGCGGGAGTATGCAAACAAAATGTAATTTTGTTTCGATGAAAAGGCTTCCTTTAGGTAAAGTGATTGCATTTCACCACCCCCATATGGCGGAGGGGTACCGAGAATAAGAAAGATACGATTTTTCATTTTATATATTTCAATCTCTCAACACAAATTCATACAATTCCGCGAATTTTTGAGTCATTATATCAAGCGAGAGATACATAAGTGCGAACAGGTAATAAAAACTCAAGTTTCGCACCCATAAAATGCATAGATATCAAGGGCTTTTACGAAAAATGGGGTCAATATTTTTGACGAACATTTTTTCAAAATGAAAAAGGGACCGCGCGCCAATTAAGGTTTTGCGAATATTGCTCCTGCACTGATTTTGGCATAGCAATTGCCTATCCTATGATTAGGCACGTAACACAGGTAACGGTGCAGGATCTGCGTAAATACAAGCATACAAGAAGTCTATTACTCGATGGTCAAGTTTTTGTGAATTCAATGACTTATATTTATTTAAAAATCAATAGGTTGCAAATCCTTAAACATCAAGTATAAGGTTCTTCCTTTTTCATTTACTGAAGATAACACAACCTGTTTAAAGTGCCTAATCATTGCCTATCCACTTGAAATTATACAATATACTGCTATAATTAGGGGGTGCGAAACTTGAGTAAGAACTTTCAAATGACTGCCTTAAATTTGTTGTTATCATAAAGAATTGTAAACTGCGAGATACCCGTCGCACATTTTTTCAATTGAGTACTCTTGCGCAGAAAGAAATGCGTCACGAATGAGTCTGTTTCGTAAAATCCCATCGTTAATTACCATTTTGATCTTTTCTGCTAAGTCAACTTCATTGTCGCTTTCAAACAGCAACCCATTCTCGCCATGGGTAATTATCTCTTTTGGCCCATCAATCTTAGAAGCAATGACCGGAATCCCCGTTCCCATAGCCTCAATGATAACAATCCCGAAACCTTCATAACGAGAAGGCAAAACAAAAGTGCCTGCGTTGGCCAGCAATTCTGGAACATCCGACCTGTTGCCCAAAAATTCTATGTTATCCGTAAGTTCATATTTTTTTACCAGCAATTCCAAATACTGTCTGCTTTCCCCTTCTCCCACAAATTTACAATGGCATTCAATACCATCATTTTTTAGTATAGCTATAGCCTTTATCAAGATATCCTGACCTTTTTTTTCATATTCAAGCCTCGCAACGCAGATAATTTCTGAAGAATCAGAAGACTGTTCGCTCCTTCGAAATTTCTGTAGAGGAATCCCATTAGGTATTACTTGGATATTTTTCCCATTCATAGAGGTACCTTTCATAAAATCATCCTTGACAGAATCTGATATGGCTATGAATTTATCGATAAGTCTTATTGCAAGACGCTTTGTTATCTTGCCTTTCAACGATGCCCTCCATAAATTTATATCGTGTAGGGTACACACTGTTTTATTACCCACCCATAAAGACGCAAGCGATCCAAAAAAGACCTCAATATCTCCATGCATATGTAGTATCTGAGGTTTCAGACCTTTTATGTAATTACGGATCAAGTAAATATATTTTAGTTTTGGACCTCCTGGTTTTCGCTTAAGTTCTATCACCTTGGCCCCAGTACTCTTGAGATCTGACAACATAACATCATCAACCGCATTACTAATGATCACAACCGCCATGGAAGTCCCGTCATAATCATTTGCCTTACAGATATCAATCAAAAGTCGTTCTTTTCCACCAGTTTCAAGTGAACTTATCAGATGAAGTATCTTCATTTTAACCTATGAAGCCAGATTCTGTGGGCGTGGCTGTTTTTTCTGCTGCCAGATATTTGACCAATTTTATGGATATGGACTCTTTTATTTATATTTTTCAGCGGAGATTCTGATATAATATTATTGACAATAATCCGATGAACTTTTTCTGTTTTCGACTGCTCCTTTACTATATCCATGAGCATAGATTCAGATCCGCCAACAGATAAAGCCCAAATGATATGAACCATTTTCATTTAGAACATGCTCTTGAATTTCATGGTTTTATTATTATTTTTAATTAATGATACAGGCAAATTCCGATATTTCGAATCCATCAGTTTAAAATCTATTAATAGATTTTTGATTAATGATTTAATAAAGTAATAATATTTTTTAAACACCACTTTATTGATGTTTGCCCATGAAACATGCTCTTTACGCAATATATCTTTAATATCATTTAGTTGGGTCAATATATTTTTTGCAGTAGATTTCTGATCTTCATGATGGGTAAAAAAAGCCCATTCTCTATTGATCATCTTCGGTTTGTATTTTTTAGATAACTTTATCCATAAATCATAATCCATAGTCATATAATATTTGTTATTCCAGCCTCCGACCTTAGCAAGTGCATCTTTTCTGAAAAAAGTTGCCTGCTGTCTTACAATATCCGGGTTTTTTAATAGTGTTTGATGTGTTATTTTTGGACTTTTATTTTTTTTTATTATCCTGACCTCAGAATATATCAAAGTAATATTTCCAATTACCCATTTAACATCACCGTGTCTAAATTCTTTTATAACATCATTAAAAATATTTTCCTTATAAAAGTCATCAGAATTAATCCAGCCAATTATTTCCCCAGTCGCAATTTCTAATCCCTTATTTAAAGCATCTGCCTGACCTTCATCGGGCTCTGAAATCCAGCGCAAATGAGGATATCTTTTCAATATATCAATGGTATTATCGGTCGAACCGCCATCAATAATTATATGTTCAACATCCTGCCAGTTTTGATTCATTACAGAAGTTATGGTCTTTTCTATAAATTTTCCCTGATTGTATGAAGGGGTCAAAATTGATATTCTCATTTTTCATCGACCCTTTTTCTATTGGTAAATTGAAGCATATAAGCATAACTGCCTATTGCAAAAATCAGCGCTGCATTTTGTGTGGATGATGTATAAATTGAACTGTTTATTGTATGGAAAATCATTCTTAACAATTCAATAACAGATGCAATTTCAAATAAGAATATTTTATCGAA
>QENJ01000324.1 GCA_013374505.1 Candidatus Methanophagaceae archaeon | reverse complement strand
AGCTATTGGCGATTAAATAAATACAGAACCGATAATGTAATTGTGAGAGAATAACATGAACGTACCGAGCAAAAGCCAGAAGTGCAAAATAATAATCCCGGGCGGGGCAGGTTTTGTGGGCCGGAATCTGGTACGGGTACCAATCCTAAAATTTATGATATGAACGAAGTGACGGTTTTAGATAACGCCAAAAGTAATTTGGCATTTGTGAAGCGCTACGGTGTGCAGACTCAATGTGTGGATTTAGCCGAAAAAGGGGAGTGGTGTGACGCATTTAGCGACAAAAAGGTAGTTATTAATCTGGCAGCACAAAATTCTTAGGCGGAGTTATCAGAACTTGACCGTGAAGATATAAATAGATGAATTTTCAATAGAAAAGCAACAACGATAGCCACAGAGGGCACGACGATGTCTGTGCCAAAAAAATATACATCATATACAACAATAAAATGGCAACAAAAATTAAAATCCCCAATAGGGTTGTGGATGTGTTAGAGAAACCATTAGAGAAAACGGTAGTAGAACTAATAGCGATAGGGCTTTATCGAGATGGAAAGATAACATTGCGACAGGCTGCGGACCTGGTTAGTGTGGATGCCGAAGAAATGCAGAAAGTGCTTGGAAAGCACGACACATACATAAACTATGGCCTAGAAGAATTGGATGAGGACATTGCATATGCAAAGAGTGGTGAGTGATTCCGACGTCATCATTCACCTAGCAAAATTGAATGCGTTGAACTTGATAAAGGAACTGTATGCGTGCGCTCACATACCAAGATACGTGGAATTGGAGATGGTACGTTATCAATACGATGAAGTTGGCATAATCGAAGATGCAGTTCGCCATGATGTTTTGAAGGTTTATGAAACAGAAAATAGTAAAGCAAGAAATATTGCAGGGAAATATGGTATTCACCTAGGAGAGGCACACGTTAAGTGGTTGGCGGAGGAGTTACACGCCGAGATATTCCTTTCTAATGAGCGGAAAGTGCGAATTGCCGCGAAGGTAGAGGGGTTTTTTGCTGTTGGTACAATAGGTATAATCTTACGAAGTATGAATCAAGGATGTTTGACCAAAAAAAGATGCGGTTAAAATGCTGAACATGCTAAAAGCGAGTTATTTCAGAATACATCCGAATATTATAGATCATGCGATAGATTCGGTGGAAGAAAAAGACAGTGTATAGGAAGAACATTTATGAATGATTTGAGAAGAAAACGTAATATGAATGGAAAAAAAAAAGCAGTTATTATCCCGGTAAAGAACGGCGAAAAAATGGTTGGAGAATTTGGTCAATGACTTTGGCAATGATGTTGGTGCGGAAGGTGGAATGATACATACCAAAAACCGATGTAGTTTCCAGATGAGTGTAACAACCAAACAACCACCAGTTAATCACAAGCTTTAACAAAACGCCACCCAAGTGTGCTACCAAATAGCGTTCATGCACAACTCACAATTCCCGCAATGTGGTGAAAAGATCCCGCAAACATGAATTTTGAAGCAAAAACAACCCATAAATACCTTTTGGGATTCGATGAAGATCGCTTACGCTAAAGTCTTCACGAACTCGCTTGTGTATCCCTTGCTCGACTTATAAACTCGTTTATGCTCGCCGATTGCTCGTTATACCGGATTTCGTATTTCCGATTGAATTCAAACTTGAGTGATTTGCCATTGAAACAAATAACCGCGATTTTGTGTAGTATATCCCGTCTCAGCACTTCTATACCTGCGTTTCTGTATTTCTCCGTCAAAGCACGTTTGAATATGTTAACAATGTCGTAAGCGATGAAACTGAAATAGAAATGTACCTTTATCGCCTCTAAATTACGGCTCGGCAGCTTGTTTATATACCATTCGCCCTTCGCTTCCTCGAATAAGGTCTCTATTAGCCAGCGATTTCCGTAATCCTCAATAATCTGCTCTGGCGAGGCGTAAAACACATTAGTCAACCAGATGAACATTTCTTCCTTCTCGTTCCCATCGAATACTTTTATATCTGCCTTGTAAGCCACAATCTTGTATTTCCTACCTCTACCATTCCAGACAGTCATGATTTCCGGTATTTTAGTCAGCGTTTTTGCTATCGTAATTGCGGGCTTCTTAGAATTACTAAATACTTCACCATATCCTTTCTTATACAATTCAACAACTTCTTGTGCTGTATATGAACCAGAAAGTTTCGCCAGGAGCAGGCGGAGCTTATCATTCTTCGATAACCGCGTTCTTTTCTTTTCTACCACCACACGAACAGGAGTGCCAGTGGAAAACGAGCACGTGCATTCTGCAATCCGCACCGGCTTTTTGTCCCCATCTCGCTTCTCTTTTGCCGCTTTTCCCCGTGCTGTTTTCGGTTCGTATTCCTTGGTTTTCAGCACTAATACTCGAAATTCATCGTCCCCGAGTTCTGCAGCTTGTTCAAATAGCTTTGTTCCTTGTTTTCCACGTGTAACATACTCCATATGTTCTTCACCGTCCAACCAGAGGAAGTTAGCCTCATCGTAAAACCCACGGTCTATGTAAAGCCGTTTTATGCTCGTGCCCGTTATTTCCTTCGCCTTTTTTACCATCTCCTTCAGCGGTGGTGCGTCAGCATCATTTATCCCGCGTACCTCAAAGTAAATGGGTATCCGATACACGACATCATAGATCACGAATAGCTTGTAGCCCCTCACGTTCTCTTTCTTCTGATAATCAAAGACTTCCTCAGCACCCTCGTAAGTCAGTCCATCTACACGCATTTTAGTGCTATCGCACGCTATGGTCTCCCCCGTCACGAATCCGAGGATACGCATCCACTGAATGATGGCACGGTATGCGTTTCGTAGCTCTTCTGCCTTATATCGCCGAATATCCTCGTCAAGCGTGCTTTTACTCGGTGTTCTATCGCCATCGAGCGTGCAGATCATCTGCAGAAACACATCGTCCTCCAGCTCTTCGTCCAGACCGTATGCGTTCTTGAAGCCCAATATCATCTTGACAATGTACGCGAGGCTGATTTGCAGTGGCGTATAGACGCATTTACTCCTCTTTTCCACTTTCATATCTTCCAGAATGTTCACAAATCCCAATCCGTAAAGGACGTAGAGCATGAGGTTGAATCCCGCCCATTTCGTGGCGGTACGGTGTATTTTATTATCGTAACGTACGAATTTCTGCGAGTCCATCTCTTTGCTCATTTGGGGGAAGCGGGGGTTGCTAAAATAGCACTTCGTGAATAAAACCACGTGAAATCTATCCAAGTCATCAAAGTTCATGCAGTCGTGGATATATGCGATTAAAAGACCAAGAATTCGGTTGAAATCAGTGCCCATCCGCTTCCTGAACTTTGTTACTGCCCCTTTTGTGGGTACATTCTCAAGTCCTATCTGCACCATACACGACTTATTTGAGGACAGGAAGTCTAGCGTTTCTTCCATGTTCATCCTCGATAATTTCGTAAATAGGAATAGGGACAGCATCGAAGCGGCGGTGTAATCTTGCCCGTCATATTTCCGCAGTTCTTCGTTCTCGGTGAGCCAAGTAAGGGTGGTGTTTAAGAACTCCCGGCGCCCTCGTGCCCATCCCGTTTTCTAAGCCGGTTCAGAAAACTCCACAACTCCAGCAGGTATCGCAGGCAGCCCCAATCGTGGGAATCATAGTCGAAGTCACTCGGTTGTGCTCCTGTATCGGATAGTGCGCGTGCTTTTGCGAGAATGTGATTCATTACCATACGATGATGAAAGTAGGTAGAGTTTATATAAGTTATGTTTCGTGTTAAGTATGCCTTCAGCAACTTTTGATTGGGCAATAAAACTAAGCTATTTATGTGAGGAAACTACTTTGGATTTTAGAGGATACAATAACCCTAATCATTATTTTACTTTACGTTCTTTCGTTATTACTTATATGGCAGTTCGTGGG
>QENJ01000025.1 GCA_013374505.1 Candidatus Methanophagaceae archaeon | reverse complement strand
ACAGGTCATACGTCTTCAAAGCGGTATCAAATTCGGCCTTTATCAAAGTACGCAGCTTTAACGCCTTTAAATAGTATTTACCGTAGTAACCTGCCGAGAGTGCATAAGTGCCAAGAATAATTCGTCTCTTCACTTCTTCGCCAAATCCCGCTAGTGTATCCGGCAATGGCTGGAAATCCGGCAGTGGCTTGATGTTTGGTCCCCTGATGAGTTCCACTTTGGCTGATTCACCGGCTGGCAGTGGACGTATGAACATATTATCATTGATTATAAATCGCTGTGGCATCTCTATCTTCGGACATTCACCTAAATCACGTGGGTCTGTGAGAACGCCCTTGATTGCCGTGGCTGCGGCTACTTCGGGACTCACGAGATACATCTGCGCATCCTTTGTGCCACTTCGCCCCTCGAAATTCCTGTTAAACGTTCGTACAGATACAGCATGAGACGACGGTGCACCACCCATACCTATACACGGCCCACAAGAGTTCTCCAGTATCCGTGCACCTGCAGCTACAAGATAACGCATCTCATCACTCTCAATAAGGTGCTCTACCACTTGCCGCGAGCCCGGATTTATAGTTAAGTGCATGTTATCGGCGATTGTATGTCCCTTCAGTATGTTAGCAACTATTTTAAGATCGCTTAGTGAAGAGTTAGTACACGAGCCAATCGCTACTTGTTGTACTTCCAGCCCGGCAATCTCACTCACAGGCTTTATCTTCCCTGGACTGTGTGGAAGAGCTACTAAAGGCTCTACTTCGCTTAGGTTTAGCTCTATGACTTCATCGTATTCTACATCGGCATCTGCTTCAAGAGGAATCCATAGATCGCCTCGTTCCTGTGCCACCATAAACGCTTTTGTCACCTCGTCACTCGGAAACACACTAGTTGTGGCTCCTGTTTCTGTACCCATATTCGTTATTGTAGCTCTTTCGGGCACGCTAAGGGTCTTGACCCCGGGGCCAAAATACTCCAGTACAGTCCCTACACCGCCTTTTACGTCTATCCTACGGAGAACTTCCAGTATGACATCCTTGGCTGAGACCCAATCCTGAAGTTTTCCTGTTAGTTTTATACCCACTATCTTTGGATACTTTATTCGGTAGGGCATACCAGCCATGGCAACTGCTACATCCAGGCCACCTGCACCTATGGCAAACGAACCTATGCCGCCTGCAGTAGGTGTGTGGCTATCAGAGCCAATCAAGGTCTTACCGGGACAAGCAAACCGTTCCAGATGGAGCTGGTGGCATATACCATTGCCCGGCCGTGAGAACTGCAAACCGTATCTCCTGGCTATGGATTGAAGGTATCTATGATCATCCGGATTTTTGAAATCTGTTTGAAGCGTGTTGTGGTCAACATAACTAACGCTCTGTTCTGTTCTTACACGGGGTATGCCTATGGCCTCGAACTGAAGGTATGCCATTGTACCTGTTGCATCCTGGGTAAGCGTCTGGTCAATCTTCAAAGCAACCTCGTCTCCCGGTGCTATTTTAGCCGTTATATTCTCTACAATATGTTCTTTGATTATCTTTTCTGTAATTGTACCTGCCATATTTATCACCTAATAATACCTGAAAAGCAGGTATCGCATATATACATTTACTATCTGTTCGCAGGTCATCCGGGAGCATATGCCCACGCATAAAATCAGGGGTACTAATACGTCACATCCGAGTTTTGCTTACGTAACGGCACAGAAAAAGCTTTCTCCACGGAAGAACGGTGTATGGCATTGTACGAACAGAATGGTATTATACGCCCATCCGGTGTGGCATAGTGGATGCCGCATCTCTTAACACGTTCCAAATCGAAATTAAAAGCATCCTGGAAGTGCATTACACCGACATAAAGCGTTTTACGATGGAACTCGGCAAGTGCGTCACGACTACCCTTCTCTAATATACCGGTTAGTACACGGATGTTTTTTGCGAATTCCGGGGGTGCTTTAGCGTGGTCTATGAACTTCCCGCCTGAAGTCAACAGCTTTGCCGCGGTCTTCAGTTTGCCAATCCTCGATTTCTTTATCTCCTCTGCACCTTCCAGCAGGAACTCCATCAGCCCTTCAACATCCACAAACTCTGTTATTGGTGTGAACTTCCCGCCATCAGCAAAGACATACGTTCCCGCACCACAGTGAGGATGTACCGTGAACTCTAACTGAGGTATTCCTTTCCAAGCCTCCACGAAATACGAGAATGGCACGACAAAGGGCACTGGATAGAAACTTTCGCGTGGTATTTGTCCGTCCGTCTGCTCCTCCAGGCACTTTATGAAATCCGGAATCGTTAACCGTCTTTCCTTGCGTTCTGATTCGTCCACTCGCCCTTCAAATGATACAGGCTGTGCATTCACGCCCCTTACAACATCCAGGTTCTTTGCCACGAACCTTACCATATCGCCTATTTGATGGTCATTCACGCCTTTCATTAGCGTGGGTACAAGTACCACACTGCGTATTCCACCGCGCCGGCAGTTCTCAATCGCCTTTAATTTCGTGTTTAACGCCGGTATGCCCCCTCAAAACCTTATATGGCTCGTCTGTCATACCGTCGAATTGCAAATACACGGTATGCAAGCCGGCTTCTACTAAATCACGGCAGAACTGCTCGCTCTTCGCCAGTGCTATCCCGTTTGTAGCAACCTGAACATGAGAAAAGCCGATTTTACGTGCCATTTTTACTATATCTACAAAGTTCTCGCGTACCGTTGGTTCTCCGCCCGCAAACTGCACTGCGGGGCAGGGTGGCACCTCACTCCTGAGTAGTTTCATCATCTCTTCCAACTGTTCCATAGTCGGCTCGTAGAGATAACCCGCAACCGCGGCATTTGCAAAACAGGTGGGGCAGTGCTGGTTGCATCTGTTCGTTAGGTCTATAATCGCGAGCATTGTCGAACTCTTATGCTCCGGACACAGCCCGCAATCGAATGGGCAGCCCTTTTCTGTCTTTGTTAGCGTAATTCCGGCATTACCTTCGTATTGCCAGTTTGCGAATTTGTGATACAGCTCGGCATCAGACCAGTACGTGTCCTCGAATTCGCCATGCTCTTCACACTTCTTCTTTATCAGTATCTTACCGTCGGATTCATATATTTCTGCGTCTATCACCTTTAAACATTGTGGGCACAGTGATTTTGTTTTCTTCTTCATCTCGTTCATTTGTTTATCTATATCCTTGTACATATCCTCAACAGTTACTATTAAAAGAGGGTTGCATTGATATATATAAACTTAGGTAAAGTAGTACATTCGCGTTAAAGCATATGCAAGGTGATTTTCATAAAATTTATTTGCGATGAACTTTGTGTTATCCCTGCAAGAGGGGAATTGTAAGGGGCAGGAGAGAGTAGATGATAAGACATGAGAAACGGGAAAGTGCATTTTCAAACAAGAAATCAGTTCATTCAGCTATTAACAGTATTTGTGCAATTTTATGGGTCCACGTTTGTTCCACTTGAACACAAAAACTATAATTAAGCGGAATGCACCTTCAACTGCTTCTTTCATATATTGCAGATCAGCTTCAACGAATCAGAATTTATTGTGATTGCATACCTTGTTATTGTTTAAGTGAAGGAGAGTTATAACTATAAAGGAGCACAAACAATGGCAAATATGCAAACTGCAATAGAAACCGTAGAAGGGATAAAAAACGGCGATATATCTTGTGAGGAGTTATTATCCCAAATCTATGATCGAATAGAGCAAAGCCAACTAAATTGTTTTATCACGTTAAACACGGATGACGCTATTGAGCAAGCGATAGAAGTGGATAAGCGAAGAGCAGAAGAAGATTACAGCCAAAAGAAACTGCTTGGCGTGCCCATAGCCATCAAGGATAGCATCACCACGAAGGGCATCCAAACCACATGCGCATCGAACATTCTTACGGGTTATGTCCCACCCTACGATGCTACTGTAATAGCGGCACTGAAGCGTGAGGGCG
>QENJ01000323.1 GCA_013374505.1 Candidatus Methanophagaceae archaeon | reverse complement strand
AACCCCTTATCAATAACATAATATCCCTTGTTTCGCGTATTAATACCCATTTGTGCCCTATTCCATCTGTTGTCAGATTCTTATCCATTTTATTCACCATAAAACTGTTGTATATGCCAGCATATAAACTTTCAGCTCACATTTCCGGTGGAATCGAGATTCATTCACTTTTAGGATGCGCAGGTATAATTTGTGGGTAGAACGAGCGTAAATATACAAAAGAATACTTCATGGATATGGATCTCAGGTTGGATTAGGAAGTATGTTATTTGGTTCTCCTAGAATTATCTTTCAAAGAAATTTAAAAATTGGAAAGAGGTTCCTACTTATATCACTAGAAAATTCGATTGTGCCGTGTGACTGCCCAAAGCGGATAGAAACGCTCTTAATTCCGATTGCATTTGCGTATATCCTGTGTGTACTTGAGGGTGGGAAAAAAGAGGAAACAGGCGATGTCCGCACGCCACCAAAACTTTCCCTGAGTGGTCTCAGAGCTATTTCTACGCAGCTCATACGTGCTAGCATCGGACAGTTCCGGCGGTTTATCCGGACTTTGCTTCAACCATTCTTCAAGGCTTGGAAAATACCTGCATTTTCATAGAGGATGCCAAGAGGTTATCTGGACAAAAACAGAAGACCTGAGTGTAGGATGAGTGGAACCCATCCTCTTTGGATTGATATTGTTGCTTCTGAATGTGAAAAAGTCCGATTCTTGTTCGACGTTTGACGAAAATCTGCAGTGTAAGAAGGAGGTGATTGGCTATAACAAAAATCTTCAGTTTTAATTGGGCATCCAAATTACTTTTTACCTGCTGCGTGGAATAAAAGTGTTAGCTACTGAACTTTACAGACACAAAAAAAACAAATCGTATGGCAATTGTGGATGCCTCGTTTTTCAAAACGTGGCGGCATAGTTGGTCTTGTGCAAATTTAAAAGCATAGCACTGTTAGTCCCAAGCCACATTTAATCAACCCTCCCGCATTAATTAATTACGATTCACCCACGGTCTCCCAAAAAGCCATTATTTCTGCTTCACTTGCGTTAATATCCAAACCCGCCTCAAAGAGTTCATTAAACACCTTTACCGCAGTTCGCTCATTGCCATGCACGAATCCACGTACGACAAACGATTCTTCACCGATCAAAAGCTCTTTCGGATCCTCAGCCTTAGCTTTTAGCTCATCAACCGCGCCCGTTTCAAATACGCTCTTCAAAAGAGTATAATACCGCACGGCAGCGATGCCGTACTCGGGGTCACACAACAGAGCAATATCATCCACACCCGTAAATGTGTCCGGTAAATTTACTTTATCCGGTTCGCGTTTTTGTCCATGTTTCTCTTCATGTATCTCAGCAAACGTTTTCCCTCCCTCTTCGCTTACATATTCGAATAACATCCATTCATAGAACTTGTTAAACGCCTTTTCACATTTCGCCTTTGACTTGAATGTAGGGACCTCAATCTCAAAATACGTAATAAACGCATCGTGTGTCGCTTTTAACTTCTCTTTCGCGTCTTTCAATATTTTCCCAGTTTTTGCCTCTTCGATAAGGCGTTTTAACGTCTCGCTGTAATCATCTGTATGCAGCATCAGAGTGCCAGCCGTAAAGTAGAAGTCGCTCCAGGGGTAGATATACCGGGAAAAAGTCTGCCCCACTGCCACCGATGAATAAGCTTCTACCAACTCGTATTCCTTATCAGTTTCCATATCTTTAACCACGAGTTTGAATGTGGCATTGTCCACAGCAACAATCTCAAAAAAACTTTCAACCGGACTGCCAAGCCCTTTCAACCGGTCTCTTGTCGTGTCGCTGAGTCCTTTCTCCTCGGCATACACAATCCCCGGTACTTTTCCATTCGGCAGTTCCCGCTGGAACAAGAACCAGTTCATAAACTCGTAACTGTCCTCGTATTTGATCTCCGCCTGATTCTTCTCTTTCAGGTATTCAGCCCGCGCTTTCGTTATCTCTGCGTCCAGTTTCTTCTCTGCATATACATTTATGTCTCCTAGCAACCGCATGGCTTCTTGATAATCCCTCACGGCCCTCGCATCTTCACCCGTCAGGTCCTTCATCCGCTCCATTCTGCTTATATTGCGCTTCATTTCTTCCAGAAAATCATCAGCCACGTCTTCTCCTGCACGCTCGCATATCTTCATAGCAGTTTGTAACGCCACAAACGCATCTTCATATCTACCCTGCAACTCTAAGAAGTAGCCGTAGTTCGCCCACACTAGTTTATCATTGGTCGTGTCGAGCATCCGCCTGAATTCCACTTCGGCTTCAAAAAACATACTTTCACGCTCATAAAAGTCCACGAGTAAAGAATGAGCTGTAAGCTCTGCCGGGTTATCTTCAAGAATGGCTTTTAGAAGTCTCTCACCTGCGTCCTTGTTCTTTTCTATTAATCTCTCTTTCAGCCACTTGTGTATTCCTGAGTCATCCAGGAACTTTAATATTACATCGGGAAAACCCTCGGCCTTCTTTGGTTCGTCAGCCACCAATATGGTGCATACATCTTCAAAATCTGCCAGCAACCAGACATCAAAGCTGTGAACGATTTTTAGTTCTTCTTCTTCTTCGCCCACTCCCGCTTTGGTTATTGCCAACTCATGTGCTTTCAACCCATTATCTTCGCTCCGCATAATCAATTTGTTCTTATTCATATACCGATTAAAATTCCTTTGCACGTTATCCCTGTCTCTTCTACTGAGACGTCCTGCGGTTTCCTCGGAAGCCGCTCGTTGTAGATCAATGAAAAAGCTCCATGCTCTCACTGCACTCTCATCCGCATCATCCAGTTCAAAAAACTTAGTTATCAACTCACTTTTATCCATCGCCATATTTCCACCCAACTATGTCCCAACCCTTATTGGATATGAGATCCTCTTCAGCGTTGCTATCGCGGAAAGAGCAGCTAAATAGCTCGTCTTCGGATTCGTAGCAGACGGGACGTTTTCCACCCGCACGAACAGTTTCCCGAAATCGCCCCTCACTTTTACTTCATGCACGTTCTTTCTTGCCGTTGGATCCGCAACTATCTTCACTCTCGTTGCTTTCGATCCTATACCAGCAAGGCTTAAAGCAGCAGCCACATTCACGTTCTCGGGGAAATATTTCACCGCTTCCTTCGCGTTACCCACGAACAGCGTTTCCTCTCGCTCTAAAGAAGACAAATCTAGTCCTTTTGCTTTTACGTACTCATTTCCTTCAAAACCACGTGGCGGCTTTAATGTCGTCAACTCTATTGAGTCTATCCCCGCCATAGCCCCTGATTTTATGCCGTCTAATCCCGCTACCGCACCGGAGGGGATATAGACCTTACAGCATTTATCCTTCGCGATGCGTTCTATCTCTTCATAAAGGCCTGCAATACAGAGCAATGCACCAACGCTAAGTATCATTACATCCTTACCCGACCTCAATGCGGGTATCACAAACTCACGAACCGCATCTTGCGATGCACACTCTATTACCAGATCCACGTCCTTTAAAATCGCTTCCAGGCCGTGGCTATCAGATTTGGTTATCTCTGGCTTCTTCTTCAGGCTTGCATACAGGCGTTCTATATTCTCGGGATGGTTATCAATCAAAAAAATCAGTTCCATCTCCAGGTCATCCCCATCTATCGCCTTGCATATCTCGCTGCCTATAGCACCGCAGCCAATTACACCCACTCTTATTTTTTTCCATCTCTTACAAAAAGGTAGACTGTGGTAAGTAAAGTTATTCTTTGGCACTGCTTTTCTTTCGTAAGCGAAGGTTTTTGATAAATCAATCATTACTTTCCAAGAGAGGAGTTTGCAAATGCTGCTAAGAGAGATAGAAAGTTTTCTGGAAGAGGATGTAGGGCATGAGGATTACGAGGATATAGTGCCATATACTGAATGTAAAGCGGAGATAACAGCGCGAGCAGAAGGTGTCCTTGCGGGTTTGGACGAGGCAAAACAGATATTTGAGTATCTGAATATTAAATATTCCTCGGTGTTTGA
>QENJ01000322.1 GCA_013374505.1 Candidatus Methanophagaceae archaeon | reverse complement strand
AGCGAGTGCGAAAAGAGCTACTTTTCATCACCACGAACACGCACAAGGTAAAAGAGATAAGGGACTTGGTGGAGGCAGAGGCGAAGGACCTAACTATCGAGCATCTCGAATACGACTATCCCGAACGACAGTATGATGAGACCGAAGAAGTAGCGCGAGAAAGTGCGAATTACATAAGAGAAAGTAGGGCGATAAAAAAACCTTTCTTCATAGAAGACTCAGGAATGTTTATTCCTGCGTTAAAAGGTTTTCCTGGGCCTTACTCCGCTTTTGTCTCCAAGAGCATGGCAATGACGGGATATTAAAGTTGATGGCGGGCAAAAAAGGCGCGGAGCGGAGAGTAACTTTTAAAACTGTCGTTGCATTCTGTGACTCTCCCGAAATGAGTCCGATTCTTTTTGTCGGCACGGTCGAAGGTAAAATAGCGGATGCCATGAGAGGCGAAGGTGGATTTGGCTTTGACCCTATATTTGAATACGAAGGGGCGACATTTGCGGAAATGGGTACCGAAGCTAAGAATAAAGTATCGCATAGGAGCAGAGCGTTCCGGAAATTGCTGGATTATCTCTCTTAACACTCTTATTTTTTACTTTTGTCTATATATATTATTGTTTCTATATATAAAAGAACCGAAAAATTTAAATATACCTTTTATTTTCATAGCTGAAGTAATGGTAAAGACTGAAAAAGGTAAGGCGCAGAAGGGGGGCGGCGGTACAAGAAATGCAAATTTACCGGTAAAACTATTTTTAGTTAATGCCGTTCTGCAAAAGATGTCTGTGTTTTTACCGCATGACAATAACTTCTTCGATCTTTTTGAGTCGCTTGCAGGAAAGGCGGTGGAAGCGGCAGAGCTGTTGGATCAGGTTGTCACAGATTATTCAAAACTACCAGAAATCAGCGAACAACTGAAACTACTGGAGGATGAAGCGGATTCTGTCGTTCACGAAATCATACAGAAGCTGTTCTACGACCATACTCGTGTCACCGAAGAAAAAGGTGACATCCGGTACTTTATCCATAATCTTGACAATGTGATAGATGGAATCGAGAAAGCAGTAGTAAGGTTAACGTTTACACAGCGACAGACACTTCCGGAGTTCGTGAGTGAATTTTCACCGATTATCCTCCAGGCGGCACAAGAAATAAATACGGCTGTGGGTTGTCTGAGGACGCTGAGTAAATGTGAAGAAGATTTAGAAGCTTGTTGTATCAGGACAAACGAATTAGAGAACGAAGCCGACATAATCAATCGAAAATGTCTGAAAAAGCTGATGACCGCACCGGTGGAGAATCCTGCAGAAGTCCTCGACCGGATGCTACTCAAAGAGATAGTGGATATTTTAGAGGGTACAATGGACGAGTGCGAGGATGTGGCTAATATTCTGGAGACTTTCAGGCTAAAAGGCGGTATTTGAGCGGATGCTTTCCTTTTTGGCTCTTCTCGTATTAATAGTTTTTTTAGCGCTGCTATACAATTTTTTGAATGGTGCAAACGACAGTGCGAATGCGATTGCCACGGTAATTGCGACTAAAGCGCTGACTCCGCTGAAGGCATTGGCGTTGGCGAGTGTTTTCAACCTCGCTGGCGCTTTCGTTGTTACTGCCGTAGCTAGGACTATCGGAAAGGGAATTGTTTCACTACCCGATCTGGAACCCGAGATTGCTTTTATGGTCCTTATCGGTGGTTTACTTGGTGCGATCATATGGACTGCTATCTGCACCTGGCTTGGAATTCCTATAAGTGTGACACATTCATTGGTAGGTGGTTTACTTGGTGCGGGACTACTTGCAGGCGGATTTGAGGTAATACAGTGGACCGTGCTAACAAATAAGGTATTTATTGCTATTGCGCTCGGCCCGTTTATAGGATTTGCAGCAGGAGCGTTTATTTTTATCGTCACTAATTGGGTGCTCCACTTTTTCTTTAAAAAAACACCTACTCCTGCGACCGAAAGAGTATTTAAGAAATTGCAGATTATTTCGTCCTCCTTTATGGCGTTCAGCCACGGTATGAACGATACACAAAATGCAATGGGCGTAATCACAGCAGCTTTGGTGGTGGGCGGCTATATCCCTTTTTTTTACGTACTCTGGTGGGTGAAATTAATGTGCGGATCTGTGATGGCACTGGGCACTTTTTTACTGGGCTGGCGTGTGATAAAGACTGTGGGCTGGCGATTGGCAAAGTTAGAGCCAAAGCATGGTTTCTCTGCGGAAACCGGTGCGGGTCTTGCAATAACCGGAGTGAGTCTCATCGGTATGCCGGTAAGTACCACGCATGTATTAGCTTCGGCAGTAGTAGGCGGCACGTTCTTCCAGAGTCTTCGCAGGATTCGATGGTCCGAGGTGGGACGAATGGTTACCGCATGGGTGATTACTATTCCGCTATCGGCGGTATTCGGCGGTGTGGTGTATTTTGTTGCTGTTCGGGTTTTGATATGCTAAAGAGACGGCCCAACAATCAAAAGCACACAAAAACGAAAAGTGCTCTAAATACAAACTTCCTTTGGCAATTTAACTTACAAGTTCACAACTCGTGAACCGTCATAGTTATAATAGTGAAATAGGCAATATCTATTAAGGGGGAAAAGTATCAAAAGGGAGAAATGGACAGTACTTTTGCAAAACCTGCTCAAACTGAGCTTACTGTTAGGAATATAAACATTTTAAAATCTCATAAGTCGAACTCTCACTTCAATAAAAGGGTATTAACAAAAGACAAATTATCATGACCGAATGGCATACAGACCCCGGGCATTTATGCCTATACCCGTTTATGGCTGCGGCATCGGAATATGTAGATACCGCCGGAATTACGCTTGACGATTTGATAAGCGCCGCTTCGTTCGAACGGGCAAGGCTAAGAGGAAAAGCACGGGTAATAGAAGCGATAAAAGACGCAACAATCCGAAAGCCTGCAATAATTAGCCCTGCTCAGGTGGATATGGAACTATCTTCGTATCCGTTTGCTCGTATTCTCGTATCTTGTATCGGTGACGGTTATCTTATTCGTAGATATGCGCTCTCAGAAGCAAAAGCGGCACACGAGCGATTAGCTGGGGATGCCAGTCTGGATATTATATACGAGATGTCCGAAGAGTTTGACATACAAATGGAGTTCTTTCCGCATGAAGACCAGGTTCTGATTGCTTTCTCTGATTATTTACGGTTCACCACGAATATACGAGATAAACGGTGGCGACTGGTAAACCGGGGGATGGAACGTGGCAAGGTAAAACTAAGTAAGGACGAATTTGTTCGTGTTGTTCAGGAAGCGATGTATGACCGTATAAAGCAAGACCTGCCGTTGGAAGTGCCCAAGCAAATATGCAAGGCGATAGACGGCTACATGGGCGATATAAAACGCGAGTTGGAAGAGAATCGTAAGAAGCTCGGGGATGTCGGTTTCGAGTCGTTAGCGAAGGACCCGGACAGCTTCCCACCTTGTGTAAAAACCATTCTGGGCAATTTGAAAGAGGGCGTGAATGTTACTCATGGTGCAAGATTCGCGGTTACTTCTTTCTTGTCGAATATCGGTCTAACCGAGGACGAGATAATAGCGATATACAAGAATTCGCCGGATTTTGATGAAGAACGGACGCGGTATCAGGTGGAGCATATTGGCGGTGACAAGACTGGAATTCGTTATACTGCACCGTCCTGTGCGACTATGCGGACGTATGGTAATTGTACCGGCACGGATGATATTTGCGATAAAGTTGCGCATCCATTAACTTATTACAAACGTAAATTGAAGCTGAAAGCGAAGAAAAAGAAAGAAAAAACTGTGACTAAAGGGCAGGTGGAACAAGATGAAAAGGTATAGCTACAAAGTGGAGTTTTTGCCCATAGAATGTGAAGAGGGTGCACGGAGAATTGATAAAACTGTGATTGAAGCGACTTTTAACCGGTATGCGGAAGAGGGCTGGCGAGTCTGAAAGATAGATATATGCGGTAATGTGGGTCGGGTGCATTACGCATTTCTTACAG
>QENJ01000321.1 GCA_013374505.1 Candidatus Methanophagaceae archaeon | reverse complement strand
CAGTATTATATGAAATTATAACTCCTGTATCATTAGGACCTTCAGCAAATTTTAAGTGCGGATTTTCAGCAAGATATTCATCTGTAACTGAATATCCTATAACATATGCAGCAATCATTCTGTTATACACCTTAGGATTTTCTTTCATATACTCTGACAATAGAAATCTCGCCATAACTGCTCCTTGAGAATGGCTGGCTATGATAAACGGACGCCCATTATTATAGTTCTTAATATAATAGTCAAATGCTGCAAATACATCAGATTTTGGTATTCCTCCCGCAAATTTATCTTGTTCTTCCAAGGAGGGCAAAGACATAGTATATTTACCATCCGCCTGTCGATAGTATGGTGCATAAATATTACCTGCGGTTTCAAAAGCAGTAGCGTCTTTATAAAATGCTATTTTTGCGCCAATTAACATGGAAGGATTATCGATATCACAAATATTCGGATCACTATTATTTACTTTTTGCCATGCAGTTGGATAAAGGAAAAAAACATCTACTTTTTTGTCAACCGAAGCAGGTAAAGATAACCAATGTTCAGATTTTGAATAATCGGTAGCATTTTCTTCATTTTTGTATCCTAAACGAATAGCAGGTATCCAGTCGGTGTATATATTCCCGTTGGCATCAGTAAATTTATCGCAAATAATTGTTCCTCCAGTCACTTCTTTGCGGGATTCATGTATTATCTGCGGATAAGAGCCCGTCTTTATAGTGTAGCTGTATTCATGGTCTTTCAGTAGAGTAACATAAGAAGCGCCAGTTACGTTATGTATCGTTACGTTCTGGTTATCTTCAGAGTACCCGTTCCATGTGCCATTTGCAATCAAAATACCGCTTTCATATAATTCGATGGATTCCGTATGCCCGCCAGTTCCAGCACATGGATACGTGTACATTCCGTTGACAGTGAAGTTATGTGACGGTTTGATTGTACCGTTATGCGTGCCAGATATGCTTGGATATGTCCCTTCTCCGGTATCGAAACCGACACTCAGGCTTCTTGGCAGATAATCCGTATTGTTCTCGTCTATGACGTAATAGCCCGTCCCATTGTAATCGCTCCAGAGATTGCCAATCGTAGATGTGTTCCACGTATTAGACCTGTTTTTCAAAACAAATGCCTGCCGCTCGTTATCTATGAAAGAGTTGTTATAGATGCGGTCGCCCGTGTCAGAAAGATAGATTCCGGTTGGTGTATAGGACTCAGTAAGCGGTGCGGTTGAATTCTGTATCACATTATCGTGGATCTCAGTACCATTCCCCCCCATCAAGCAGATTCCCTGGTAGCTGTTGAGTATCTGATTGCCGTATATTTCTTGGTTCGTCTTTTTAGATGCGTAGATTCCGTATAAATTATCAGTCAACAGCGTGTTTTTTACGGTACAATTGTCAGCACCAAATTTTATAGCATATCTGCTGTTGGTTACCGTACAGTTGTCAATCGTGGTGTTCGCACCAGTAAGAATACCTGTTGAGGTTTCGTAATCCGTACCTGTTATGACGAAGTCCGATATTTTCACATCGGCTTCTGTGACATTGAACGGATTTAGTCCGATCACTTCGACATCGGTTCCAATTAAAGTCACGGTCTTATTAACAGTGACATTTTCGTTATAGGTCCCCGCTGATATGTTAATAGTATCGCCTTGAGACGCATTGTTTATTCTGTCTTGAATAGTTTCATTATCCAGACCTATCGCGCTCACATCGCTGAAGGAAAACGCACCTATACCTTTTTCACCACCTGCAACCTCGGCATAAGATCTTACATCCAATCCCTGCCCGGCTACAACATACTCCTCGCCATTTATCGCCTCCGGCGCGATACTATCCAACGGTAAACCCCCTATCGCAGACACGCTCGTCATTGCTAAAGCCAGCAGTAAAGTACTGCCCAATACAATCACAAAAACCTCTTTTTTCATCTTTATATCCCTTCCTTTTTTTTCTTCTACCAGCATAAAACAAATTTCCTTCTTTAACACTTAACTTACATCATATAAACAAATAGCCCATTCCACCAACCACCAGCAAAACACAATAGAAGTAAAATTCAATCCTTTTTAATTAAATAAAGATGTACAAAAGATAATAAGTGATGTAGAGATGCCCGTAATAAAACTGTTTTACGATGATTTGGAAGCTCTTACCGGCGTGAGTATCGAAAAGATAAAGGCGCGGCTGCCACTGATGTGCGCGGATGTAGAACGAACAGAAGCGGAGTATATGGACGTGGAGTTTTTCCCGAACCGACCTGACCTTTTCAGTGTAGAAGGCGTTTCGCGTGCCCTAAAACAATTCCTGGATGTCGAACCGGGATTGGTCACCTACGAAGTAGCGAACTCCGGCATAGAGATGGTTGTGGACCCGTCAGTTCTGGAAGTACGACCTTACATCGTTTGTGGTGTGGTAAGAAACGTGCAGTTCGAGTCTATGGCGATAGAATCGCTGATGCTGTTACAGGAGCATTTGCATCGCGGCATGGGCCGTAACAGAGAGAAAGTTTCGGTGGGCGTGCATGACTTAGCGAATGTGAAACCACCGTTTAAGTATCTTGCTGCTGATCCCAGCTTCTCGTTTGTTCCGCTGGACTACGAGACAGAGATGAGCATGACCGATATTTTAGTGCGGCATCCAAAAGGGATTGGGTTCCGCTATATCCTCGAAGACAAGTCTAATTATCCTTTGATTCTGGATTCCGAAGGAAAAACTGTTTCGTTCCCGCCGATTATCAATGCCGAACGGACGAGAGTGACCGAATCAACAACGGACATTTTTATAGAAGTTACCGGCTTACATGAGTCTGTTTCAAGGGCACTCGATATTATAGCATGTGCACTGGCAGATCGCGGTGGGCAGATACAATCCGTGAAGCTCCGCTTCCCAGGCGATACTAACAGCGAGCCGCGCGAAACACCCAGTTTAGCGACTACGACAAAGGAAATATCACTGAAAGAGGTCAATTCGCTTATCGGTATTGACTTGAGCATGGCAGATTGTAAGAAGTGCTGTGCGCGAATGGGGCTTGGTGCGGAAGCGAAAACAGATGAGCTGTTCGAGGTGCGGATACCAGCGTATCGGTATGATATACTCCACACATGGGACATAATTGAAGACATCGCTATCGGCTACGGCTATGACCGGATAACGCCTGAGATTCCGGGTACGATGCTCATAGGCGAAGCGCATCCGATAGAAGAGAAGAACAAAATGGTAAGGGAGATAATGACTGGCCTGGGCTATTTTGAGGTGTTGACATTCACGTTGACCTCCGAGCGGAAGCAGTTTGAGTTGATGCAGCGCGAGAAAACGGAAGTTGCGAAGCGTTTGGGTCACACTATTTCACCGTTTGTTGTAGAACTAGCATCGCCGATAAGCAGCGAGCAAACAATGCTTAGATGCTCTATTCTACCGAATTTGCTGGACATTCTTTCGTTTAACACGCATCGTGATCTGCCACAGCGCATTTTTGAGGTGGGTCCTGTGGTGTTTAGCTTAAAAGAGTCCTATGGGCTTGCAGGTGTTTCAGCACATGTGAATGCTAATTTCGCGGAGGTTAAGTCCGTGGTGGATGCGGTTTTGAACGAGCTGGGCTTGGAAGATGCGGCAGTTGTGGAGTCCCAGGATGGTGCATTCTTAGAGGGCAGAAGAGCGGATATAGTATTAGAAAACAAATTAATAGGCGTTTTTGGTGAACTCCATCCGGAAGTATTAACTAATTTCGGGTTGAGTTATCCCGTAGTGGGGTTTGAGATCTGTATATTATAAGTTCCGAGTTTAAGGCGTCTTTCTCTTAGGTTTGACGGTTCGTGTGTTCTTTGTGATTTCGAAGACAATGCCGCCATTGATACTAATTTGTTTTCTTATGCCTTTTTTAGCATATCCATCATAGTGTTTGTAAGCGTCTTTATCCGCTACGTCCGGCCCTTTTTCTAGGAGTAATACCGGGGGCAGACGGCACAATCGAATTTTCTAGTGATATAAGTAGAAACCTCTTTCCCCCATCAAAAAATC
>QENJ01000024.1 GCA_013374505.1 Candidatus Methanophagaceae archaeon | reverse complement strand
TTCGCAGCGGTATCATTGATGATTGAATTCCGCTCTCCTGCAGCGGACAGAGCGATGAGTGCGAATAGGTCATCGTCCAATCTCGTGTCACACCCAAATTGTTCATAATCGAAGAAGGAATAGAGAGTACCCACGAAATTGATGCCCGAGAAATCACGGGGGTTTTCTCCTATTGATGATATTGCAATAGTTGCAACTGCCCAATCTCTAACTTTCGTGCTGTTCAAAATATCGTTAGTGTGGCGTTCGAGGTTTGTGGTCATTGTTGCCTCCATGAGCTCATAAAATGTAGAATTCAGTGGTGCTACTGTGACCACGTGGCAATACGAAACGGAATCAAAATCTACTGTTTTTTCTTCCAGATATGCAAAAGAGCTCTCAGTCGCATTCCTTCGCCGTTCGGCAGAAACATCATATGTTCTTTGGTGTGTGATGACGCTTAGCGTTACGTTATTGTTAATCTTGCTATTCTCTTCTATACGACCCTCAGGATCTATTTCTATTAACAGAGTTATAGTTTTAGCCACGTCTGAGAAGTTATAAAGGCTGTAAACGGGTATGCTTTCTTTTGGTGCTATTACCGGCTGTAACGTTTCGGTTTGTATATTTGTGCGTGTACCGTTTGCCGTGATGGATAAAGAGATGTTAGCATCACCATTGTAATAAGCATCTCCCTCGTTTCTTATGGTTATAAATATCTGGCTTTCTTCTTCCGTGTAGATAAAAGCAGGAATTGTTATACTCTTGATAAGTAGGTCCGGTAGAGGCGAAGAGTTGTTTGTTTGGTTATTGTCCGTTTCTAATGACTGTACAGCGGGAAATGAAATTAAAAGAATGAAACAAAAAAGAGAAAAAATAAGGGGTATTAGCCAGACCCCTTGATTCGTATGCCCCATTTCATTCTTTCCACAGCTTTATCGCCGGTATCATGGCATGATACTCCTTACCGTTGCCATCCACAAATCTCGTACAGTTTATCTCACCATTCGCAGTTGCCAATGTACCTATGTGGTGTATTTGCGGATAAGAGCCTGTGCGTATGGTGTAGTTATATGTTTTGTTCGGTTCTAGGCTGAAAGGTTTGTCGAACGTTAGGTTGTGCCAGTCTTCTGTATATCCCTGCCATGTAGCGTTTACGTCTACCTCATTACCCCAGATCCTAACGAATTCCGTGTGCCCACCTGTGCCTGCACATGGATAGGTAAACAGCCGATTTACGGCGATTGTCTTGTTTGGCGTGATGGTTCCGTTGTGTGTACCAGATATACTGGGATATGGGTTCAGTGAAGTGCCGGTATCGAATATCGCCGGACCACCGGTGAGGACCTGAATCTTTATCACCTTCGAGGCGTTCGCCGGGGTCACATTTCCATCGCCATAATAGTAGGTCACGACGTCACTTTCTTTCACTTCATACTGATTTACACCTACCACTGGTATTGACTCATTCGGATAATTCACCCAATACATCCAGTTCTCTGTCCCTGAGCTCTCGACATCCGCGATAGAATCCACCATGAACGAGCCGTAACTCGCATACCATTCGTCACTCACACTGTAATTGAACTCGCCGGTTTCTGCTGCCGCGTCCAGAGCACCAAGCGCATTTGTTCTGTTTAGCTCGTAGCTGTTCCCGCTGTTATGTGCCGTCACGTTAAACGTTGTGTTTTCTGTCAATGTTACATTTCCTTCCCACAGAATAGTAGGTCCTGATTCGTTCGTATGGACCTGAATCTTAATCACCTTCGAGGCGTTCACGGGTGTCACATTCCAGTCGCCATAATAGTAGGTCACGACGTCACTTTCTTTCACTTCATACTGATTTACACCTACCACTGGTATTGACTCATTCGGATAATTCACCCAATACAGCCAGTTCTCTGCCCCTGTGCTCTTGACGTCTGCGATAGAATCCACCATGAAAGAGCCGTAACTCGCATACCATTCGTCACTCACGCTGTAATTGAACTCGCCTATTTCTGCTGCCGCGTCCAGAGCACCAAGCGCATTTGTTCTGTTTAGCTCGTAGCAGTTCCCGCTGTTATGCGCCGTCACGTTAAACGTGGTGTTTTCTGTCAAGGTTACATTTCCTTCCCATAGGATAGTAGGTCCTGATTCGTTCAACCCGTAAACATAGCCGCCGTCATTTCCGAAATACACATAGCCGTCATATATCGCTACGCCTTGCAGGTTATATCCGGCAGAAGAGTTTGCTTCTTCCGTTGTGTAGTTCCACATCACATTTTTGGCTTCATCCACGCAATAAACACTACTATTTTTACAGTTCGTGGTGAAGTATATGTAAGGCTTTCCGTGTTGTACGCTTATCGCAGGCGACGCCTTTATGCCACCGTTTACCGTTAGATTCCAGATTTCCGTACCATTATCTGCTTGGTCTAAACAGTATAATTTACCCCCTGTGCTGTATTTGCCAGCACCCATGTAAACTCTACCGTCATAAATCGCCGGTGTACTTGCCGCATAGCCGATCTCGTCATCTACTGCAAACGCCCAGCCCTCTTCTGTGAATTCCCCTGTGCTTTCGTTAAACCATATCGCCCAGACATAGCCGCCTTCGGATGTGAAGTAACAGAACCCTTCGCTATAAGCTACGGAAGATCTGATACCACCCGCATCACTTTTGTTAAACGGTATTTTCGCGCTTGTTGTTATGTTTATAGCGTCTATCGCTGTTCCGTTGTTCGTATAGACACTTGTTACGACAGAAGCACGGTCGCCGTAGACGAGATAATCGCCTATCACACATGCACCAGTCCAGTAGTATCCTTTCCCTGTGTCTGAAGTCCTAGTCCACATGACCTCGCCCGTAGTAGCATTTAAGCAGTAATAGATGCCCGTACTATTGCCGCCGTTATCGCTTTTATATGAGCCCACATAGACCTTCCCGTCTGCATAGGTTACCGGCGTGTTCAACTGGTCATAAGTCTCCGCTATTTTTTTACTCCAGCGAGTATGACCACCCTCCGGGTTCAGAGCATAAACATGCCCGTCATTCGTTGCAAAGAACAGTTTCCCTTCGCCATACGCAGGAGTGGCCAGTTGGAATTGATTACCTCTACAACTCAACGATTTCACCCATTCTATCTCGCCGCTTTTCGCATCAAAAGCCCAGACATAGCTTCTCGCATCTATCACAAACACCTTACCGTCTACCACGATCGGTGCAACATCTACGCCAGACATTTTCCAACCATCAGTATGTGTGTATACTTTCCAGGCTTTCGTAGCATCGTGCGGCGCTAAATCCGTCGTCCAACCGGAATTTTGTTCGTCTTTCTGAAATTGATCCCATGAGGATGCTGCTACTGCAAACATCGGTGTCATTGAAATCACTAACATCGCACCAATAATAATCGCGGGTGCGAACTTTATTCTACCCCCAAAACTTTTTTGTCGTTTCATTTTATCCTCCTTATTCTTGTTCTTATAGGTGATATATGATAAAAAGATTTTCGATTTTTTTAGCTTTTGGTTTTTAGCTAACTGTTATTATCCAATTGGGTAAGTACGGGTGTGTTGAGCCAACAATAAATGAGACGTTATAACGCCCAATTCTAAAACATATTACTAAAAACGGTTAAAGTTACGGATCGAAGTCAGGAAATATGAGCTCATCCAAGACACGAAATCCGTGCTTGGTATCAATGGTAGCATCAATTCGTGATTCATTTTTTGTTGTTTGCCCTCCTATGCGGTCCTTCTTTTTTTTCGTTCAATTCCAACTGGCCACTCCTGCGTATGGCGAAGGGAAACTGTTCTTTGCAACGAATGACGGGCATAATAAATATCGCGACCAGAACCAAAAGTATCGGTATTGTGCCGCCACCGCCGGACGCACCGGAAGACATATTACCAAACGGGTAACCCGAAACTTCGTGTTTTTGCTCTTCTTCTGCTGCGGAAGTGCTAACGTTTACGGGCATTTGCATACCGCCTGTTTCTCCCGAACCCGATTCGCCAGTGCCGCTGCCTGCACCGAAGCCACCCGCGGAACCGCCGCCGCC
>QENJ01000320.1 GCA_013374505.1 Candidatus Methanophagaceae archaeon | reverse complement strand
CTTATTTTATTGTCTCATCGAACATACGATCTATATCGTACTTTCCTAAGTCGAATACGTTACCTCTGCTATGTGCAATACCATGATCATCGAGTTTTATGATTTGTAGTTCTCTACCTTCTTTCTCTTCTATAACTTTATCAATTTCCTCAATCGTGGACAAATCGTTTATGTTCACACCATACTTTTTTTTCAAATATTACTGTTTCGCTCTTTCTATCTACTCCCTTCCCCCTCATTTAATCTTGTATCCCCCCTTTTAATTGATGTGAACATACATATAGGTATGTCTTTGCCTTATAAGAATTTTGTGTTCGTCTTAAAGTCATTTTCGGTTTTTGTCCGATTATTATCCATTCAGATAAGATATTGTTGAGTCCGGATTTCAGTAGCTAACATTTATTTGTGTTAAGCTTCTTTTGGAAAAATTAGAGGTGAATGGACAATATGCAAACACATACCTACCTCCAAGCAACCATATTGAATGGCACAATCGAAAAAACCAGTGATTTATCAACGCGGAGATCGCAGAGGGCGCAGAGTTTAAGTGTGTTCCAAACTCCGCTTGGTTCTTCTAATGTCTCTGCCTTCTCTGCGTGCTCTGCGGTAAAGTTAGGGGGTATAGTGATTTCACTGGAAAAATCGATTGTGCCAATACTACCCCGTTATACCGCCGGAAGTAGGGTTTTATTACTATGGGGTAACTCTCTATCCTTAATTAATTATCTCAAACAATATTATCAAAGCGAGTCACAATATCGTGACGTCTCCCCCTATTTTACACTCATCTCCAATTTAAAAACCGTACTTTTTACTAGAGAAAATAACAAGGCTAAAAACCGAAGCGGATATGAAAGAAACGGTAAGAAAGTGCAGATTTTATGACAATAGAAAAGCAACCCCCTTCGATATCTATTACGGAAGATGAACAGGCGTAAGAGAAGAGGTTTCATTACAGCCTCACGTGAATGCCATTATCCTTCAGATACTGTTTCACCGCACGAATTGTGTATTCCTTGTAATGGAATATGGAAGCGGCAAGTGCTGCGGAAGCGTCCGTGAACTTGAATACGTCCTTTATATGCTTGGGCAGCCCGCAACCACCAGATGCTATCACGGGTATATTTACCCGGTCGCAGATCGCATTCGTTAATTCCAGATCGAAACCGTCTTTTGTTCCGTCTCGGTCCATACTCGTGAGCATTATTTCACCCGCGCCTCGTTCCTCTACATCCATTGCCCATTTTATCGCATCTACACCTGTGAACTTCCGACCGCCGTAGAAGGAGCATTCAAACCAGCATTTGCCGTCTTTCGTTTCTATTATCTCTCGCGCCTCATCTTCACTTCGCACATATCGTCTCTTCGCATCTATTGCAACCATACAAGCTTGACTGCCAAATCGTCTCCCAAGTTCGTTCACCAGTTCGGGATTCTTCAGTGCTGCTGTGTTCACAGAGACCTTATCCGCGCCCGCGTTGAATGCTCGTCTCGCATCATCTATGCTGTGAATACCGCCACCCACGGTAAGAGGCATGAACACGTTACTCGCGGTTTTCGCTATTACATGCGCCATCGTCTCTCTTCTTTCGTGCGATGCGGTGATGTCCAGGAAAACAAGTTCGTCTGCGCCTTGTTCATCGTATTCCGCTGCAAGATCCCAGGGGATACCCGCGGATTTTATCTGCTTGAATTCTATTCCTTTTACTACTCTACCTCCGGGCACGCCGAAGTCACAATCCAAACAGGGGATTATCCGTTTCGCTAACATTTTGTTTTGTCATCTACTATACTATAAATGGATGGAAAAACAAATAAATATATGCAGATGAAAAGTGAGATAGAAGGACTTGTGGAGGATTTAAAGAAGTATTCAGAAGTAATGGTGATAATTTTATTTGGTTCTTATGCAAAGGGCAAAACGAAACCAATTTCCGATATAGATATTGTAGTTATGCTTAAGGACCCGGATAAGTCCCTAGAAGCGGAAATGTCATTTTTTTCATCGAATATTTTTGATGTTGTTCCTTTTTCACGACTACCTTTATATATCCAGTTCGAGGTAATCAAATACGGAAAGATCCTGTTTATGAGAGATGAGGCATATTTCCGGGAGGTAAAGAGAGAAGTATTAAGGGAATATTTGGATATGTCTTACTTATATGAGAGAATGAGCAGGAGGATACTGGCATGATTAGATTGGCATCCCTTATATCGCGGATAGTGCGACATAAGGATAAGGCGAAAGAACTAAAGGAGCAGAACATATCGGACTACTTTGTTTTTAATACGCTTGCAATGGAGTGCTTTCAAGCTGTAAATTCTGCAATAGAACTTGGCGAATTGGTAGTTTCAGAGAAGAATCTCGGATTCCCGTCCAGATATAGGGAGATATTCGAACTGCTTTATAACGCAAAGATGATAAGTAAAAAGACTTTAGAAAGCTTTAAAAGACTGGTCTTTTTAAAGAATTTGATTGCTCATGAGTATTATATGATTACAGACGAGGAATTAGCGGAGATGGCAACGCTATTGGGATGTTTGGATGAATTAATAGCGAATGCGAAGAAGGAATTGAATATGGGTAGTATGGGAAGTTAAAGATTGCCCATTTTATCGCGTTCACGCCCGTGAACTTCCGACCGCCGTAGAAGGAGCATTCAAACCAGCATTTGCCGTCTTTCGTTTCTATTAGCTCTCGTGCAGCATCTTCACTTCGCGCATACCGTCTCTTCGCATCTATCGCGACTACACAAGCTTGACTACCAAATTGTCTCGCAATATCGTTCACCAGTTCGGGATTCTTCAGTGCCGCTGTGTTTACCGAGACCTTATCCGCGCCCGCGTTGAACGCTCGTCTCGCATCCTCTATGCTGTGAATACCGCCACCTACTGTAAGAGGCATGAACACGTTACTTGCAGTTTTCTCTATTACCTGTGCCATCGTCTCTCTTCTTTCGTGCGATGCAGTGATGTCCAAAAAGACTAGCTCGTCTGCGCCTTGCTCATCGTATTCCGCTGCAAGTACCCAGGGGATACCCGCGGATTTTATCTGCTTGAATTCTATTCCTTTTACTACTCTACCACCGGGTACGCCGAAGTCACAGTCCAAACAGGGGATTATCCGTTTCGCTAACATTTTGTTTTTCCATCATAATCTAAATACCTTTACGCTTTTTAAATATTTTTCATTCGTTCAAGACGGAATCAGGCTTTTCACTTAACGTTTTCGGGCTTTGCGAAGTGCCGAAGGCATTTGGCCGAAGTGAAACGAAGCCGCAGAGCCCCTGTTAAGTTAGTGAGTTAGTTAGCACCGAGCCAACTAAGTTGACGAAGGGTTGCCCGAAGCCTGCCCCTATTACTTCTCTAAAAAGGATTTTCAATTTTTCGTATGTCTCTCTATTATCTGAAGTTCTCTATCGGTACTTAGAATGATGAAAAATGTCTTTTAAGGTGGATCTTTCACAATTCCCACTTTAACTTGAGAATTCCCTGTGGCTTGCCACAGGGTTACCTTAGGTAGTAGTGTTGTTATATGGTTAATGAAGAACCCTGCGGCTTGCCGCAGGGTTCTTCATTCACAAGAGCTGATGGAGGAAATTTACCTCGAGAGAAGGCTACTTGGAAGAGAAAAGGCTAGATTCCCTTTTAACTTGGAGTTTCAATTCAGACTCTATGTCGCCTTCTTCTTCAAAAAATGTCTCTATACTTAAACCTTGCCTTAAAAATAAGCTCATCAGCTTCTGTATTACCTACTTCCAATCTAACTCCAGCAATAGGTTAAAACACATGCCTTTTAAAAAAGAGGTCACAAAGTGGAGAAACTTCTAAGGAGATTCCTTCTATACTTTGAAAATATATAGAATCCCATCCCTTATAAGATAAAACTATGTCTTCTCAAGGTACTATTTTTTTCTTACTAGCTTCAAGGCAGATTTTATAGGGGTTCATGTGTTCCAAACTATAATTTTATCTGATAAATAAAAAGGTTTACGCTTCTTTCTTTTCTAGTATACTTCCTATTTCTTCCTTAACTATCTC
>QENJ01000319.1 GCA_013374505.1 Candidatus Methanophagaceae archaeon | reverse complement strand
CGGGGGATGCAAAACCCGATTTCAGGACGATCGCCAAGTTCAAGAAGGATTGCAAAGAGCTAATCGAAGCAACGTTCAAAAAAACCGTCACCACGGCTAAAATGGCGGGAATACTTAACCTGGCGCACTTATCTACCGATGGCACCAAACTAAAGGCAAACGCATCAAACAGCCACTCGCTTAGTAAAGAGGAGATTGAAGGACTCAAGCGGATATTAGAGCAGGGGATTGCGATAGATAAAGAAGAAGACAAACTTTATGGGGATAAAAGAGGTGATGAGCTACCGCCCGAACTCAATACGCAGGCGAAGATTCGCGAGAAGATAAAGGAGCTCGAAGAAGCGTCAGGTAAGAGAATGAAGAACGCCGCGAAGACGATTATCGAGCAGCATGTACTTGGTGATGATCGCGATAAAGATCGGGTCAAAGAAAAGCTAGATAAGGCCAAGGAAGAGTTAAATAAGAGTGATCCGGGTGCTGTCAGCATAACCGATCCAGAATCTATGTTTATGCAGAATAAGAAGGGGCGGAAAGAGTTATCCTACAATCCTCAGATTTCTGTGGACTCTGATTCAGGGATAATTGCTGCTAATGGCGTTACTCAGGATTGCACGGATCATTACCAGTTGCAACCGCAGGTAGAAATGGTAGAGGCAAATTCAGGTGAGTTACCGGAAGGGACAAAGATATGTGGCGATAATGGCTACTTCACCGGTCCCAACTTACGGTATCTAGAGGGAAAGGATCTGGATGGCTATATTCCTGACAGTAAGCAGGCGCAGGAGCATAAGGGCAAGAAAGTTGTGGATAGTCCGTATACGAAAGATAAGTTCGATTATGACGAAGCGAATGACCAGTTTATATGCCCTAATGGTGACGTACTCGTCAGGAAGGGTGAATATATGGTTAAAGGTAAGTTACAGTACTCATATTCTGGTGCGAACTGCAGTGAATGCCCGTTTCAGGCAGAATGTGCCGGAAAAGGCAAAAAAAGGAAAATCACGAGCGATGACTATGAGGCGGAACGCAGGCGGATGGCTGCTAAGATGCAGTCAGAAGCTGGTAAAGAGGAGTATAAAAAGCGAAAGGCCACTGTTGAATGGCCTTTTGGGAATATCAAGTATAATACGAAGTTTTTTGAGTTCCTTACTCGGGGTATAGAAAATGTGCGTAATGAGTTTAATCTGGTGTGCACGGCACATAATATGAAGGTGATGTGGGCGAAATTATGTAGAATGGGGATTTCATTAAGTGAAATTGTCGGTTTGGTATCAGGTCAGGCAGCTAAGGTGGCTGCTATTTAAGGTTATTCGTTGAACTTCTCGAGATGTTCTCGTACTTTGGATCTTTGGTTTTGTTGGTTATTTGTTTGTTGGTGGGTGTATTTTTTTGCCGTTATGGCTGTTATTTTTGTGGGACCGCCTCTGTACTTCTCAAAAACACGCAAAATATTAGGGTTCCGGTGCAACACCCGGGAATCCGAAAAGTTTATATAGTCCTATAATTATGTCATAGGTAGAACAAAGAGTAACAAATCCGGATGCAGAGAAGAAGACATGAATGAAACAAATTTTATGGACAACTACGTTTTAGCACAGGACTCGTGGCTAATAGCACTGGAAGGCATTGTCGCACTGATATTCGGCTTTTTCGTTTTGATCTGGCCGGAAATGACGTTGGAATTTTTAATTATCCTCTTTGGTGTTTTTGCTGTTGTTGGCGGCATCCTCGCGTTTGTCGCAGCGGCAAAAGCGGAGAAAGGGCAACGTGGAATACGTATCTTTGGGGGTATGGTGTGCATCGCGGTAGGACTTGCCGTGTTGTTAGTGCCTAGGCTTACTCTTGCGATGTTACTTATCTTTATCGTGCTCTGGATGCTGGTTATGGGTATATTCAAACTAATCGCAGCCTTCAAGATACCGAAAGAAATGGGTAGCAAGTGGGTGTTTGGTTTGGAAGGTATATTTTATATAGTTTTCGCCGTGCTGCTGGTCAGTCTTGGTATAGAAGGACTGGAACTGTTGTGTCTGCTAATAGGATTTTTCGCGATTTTCGCGGGTATAATACTTATTACTCTCGCAGTTATGGTACGGAGCCAGCAGATGCAAGTCGCAGCATAAAACAAGGGTTAACCTCGATTCACAGCAGTACAAAAACGGAGGGGGTACTTAGGGAACTCACAAATATTAATTACCCGAACGGTATCATTTTCCAATGTTTTTTAAGCAGATTAACGCTGATTAACACGGATTTAAAGTAGTGTAGTTTTTAAATTTTTATTCAACCCGTAAAAACTTAATCATCAGGGCAGTACCGTCTGTGTAAATCGGTAAAATCTGTGTCTATGATTTTTATCAAAATGGGTAAACTATTTACTGGGAGTTCCCTCACGCAACATGCCTCCTCAAAAACATTTTTTATAGACGCAACGTCACGACAGTTAAACAAAAATAGCAATTGTTGTAACTTTATTTTTGAACCCCGAAAACCCTAATCTAGCACTTCGTTATCCATATTGAATAACTATTCCTATCGTTCTTTTACGGATATAGAATACGAATAGCGGTTATTACCGTTTTCTGAAAACCCGAAAGGTTTAAATAGCCTCTATCTAACTTGTTATAATAGATGAACCTAAAATTATGCTGTTTTGGACAGAGCAGAAAATGTTGTCACTATCCCAATAAAATGTTTGCATTTACTATCCCTTACTTCATTCTCAACTTTCTTGACCTTATAATAACGCGAATCGCGCTTGCAACCAGTGATAACCTGTACGAATTGAACCCGCTCTATTATTACCCGTATTTCCCGCATGTTAAGATATTCGTGCCGATTCTACTATTCGCTCTTTATGTATTCTTATATTGTATTAATGACACGAAATACGGACGGAAAGTAGTAGGAAAGGCAGGATTATATTGTATAATCACTTTGATGATCTTATCCTGGATTGTATGTGTTAATAACGTGTATCAATGGGCATTAGTGCTTTAACAACCAAAAATCGTGATCAAAAAGAAGGCGAATAGCTATTTAGTGTTTGTTTTGATAATCCGTGTAATTTGTGGTTCAAAGATACGACCCCAGCTTCTTGACCCGGCTAACCGGATTTGGATGCGTAGAAAAAAGCTCCATCGCCCTATCAGTACGACTCACGCTCGCTCGTTCGGCAAAAACCCGTAACTCATGCTCGTCTATCTTACCGTCCCTATCCAGGTCTGCAGCACTCAAGTCCTTCAAATCGTTCCGCGCGGTCATCGGATCCGCCGCGAAGAACGCTCGCATACTACCGAACTCTTTCTTTACCTTCTCCTGCTTAAGACCGGCACTGCCATAAATCATCTTGTACAACGCAGAAGCGAGTTCATGCGGCCTATTCGTTAGTTCTACACTGCCTGCGTCTGCGTAATATTCCCTTACCCGTGATGCGTATAGCACGATAAGATTGCTTATGAAATACATGACAAAGGCAATAATAGCAATCGCCATCATCGGTAATCCACCTTCCCTGTCTCTGCCGCCACCGCCAAATAGACCGGACCAGAAAAAGCTGAAATATATGAAGTAGCAGATCATCGGTATCACACTCAGCGCAGTTATAACTACCATATCACGATGCTTTATATGCGATAGCTCATGCCCTATAACAGCTTCTAACTCGCCCTGGGTCAGCATCTGCATCAAGCTTCGCGTGACACAAACACGAGCTTTCTTTTTTGAAGTGCCAAAGGCAAAAGCATTTGGTATGGGTACCTCAGAAATACCGACTCGCGGTTTTGGTATCCCTGCTTTCATCGCTAATTCGGTCACCATCCGGTGCAAATCCGGCTGCTCCTGTTCCGAGACATAGCGGACACGCATTGACCGTTCGACAATCTTCGGACCTATAAAGAACTGAACAGCTACAAGTGCGACTGCGATTAACGCATAGATTATCGGCGTCCCTACACCCGCAAAAGTAGCTATGACTATCAGTAACGAATATATCACAGCAAAAAGTAGAAATACCGCGAATAACATCCTTATACTTAACCCTGCTGTTCTCATAGTATCACTGTATAGTATGATTCCTGCTATTATATAAAGTATAAAAAAAAACAGCTTCCAGAAATA